>JAGLIS010000023.1 GCA_023142835.1 Candidatus Pacearchaeota archaeon
TCTTATAAGAAGCTTATGACTAAGAATTTTGAAGTTACAATTATCGACGCTCCAGGTCACAAGGATTTTGTTAAGAATATGATTACGGGTGCTTCGCAAGCAGATGCGGCTTTTTTGACAGTTTCTGCAGATGGTGGTGTTCAACCTCAGACTAAGGAGCATGTTTGGTTGCTTCGAACTATGGGAGTTAAGTCACTTGCTATTTTGGTAAACAAAATGGATGTTGTAGATTATGCTGAAGATAAATACAAGAAAGTTGTAGAAGATGTTTCTGCAGTTATTAAGCAAGCGGGATATAAGCCTGACGAGGTTCCATTCTTAGCAGGTTCTGCTTTGATGGGGGATAACATTGCTAACAAGTCTGACAAGATGGCTTGGTACAAAGGTCCTACTGTTTTGGAGCAGATTGATAAGTTTCCTGCACCAGAGAAACCTACAGGTTTACCTATGAGAATGCCTATCCAAGATGTTTATGAGATTACTGGTATCGGAGTTGTTCCTGTTGGAAAGATTGAAACAGGAATTATGAAAGTCGGTCAGAAGGTAATTGTATTACCTGGTCGAACTGGAACGGGGATAACAGGCGAGGTTCGAAGTATTGAAGCTCATCATGAACAGTTGAAGGAAGGTGAAGCTGGAGATAATGTCGGTATAAGTATTCGAGGTATTGCTAAGAAGGATATGACTCGAGGAGATGTTATTTGCGACGCTGCTAATCCTGCAAGACTAGTTGAAGAGTTTGAAGCACAGATTGCTGTAATCAATCATCCGACAGTTATTGCTAAGGGATATACACCAGTTTTCCATGTTCACACTGCTCAGGTTCCATGTCAATTTGTAGAAATCAAATCGAAGTTGGATCCAGCTACTGGACAGGTTGCAGAAGAGAACCCAGACTTTTTGAAGAATGGGGATGTTGCTATTGTTAAAATCAAACCGATCGGAAATTTAGTACTTGAGGCAGTTGGAGATAATCCAAATATGGCTCGATTCGCTATCCGAGACGCAGGTGTTACAGTTGCAGCAGGTGTTTGCAAGAGTTTGGTAGAAAAGAAACTTTAAATTTGCTGAAAACTTTGGGTTGAATAAACCCTTTTTTTATTTTTTTATAATTAAATCCTTGGAGATTTTTTCCAGGGGTTAAGAATTTTTTGATTGTTAGTTAGATGAATATATTTTATTAAGCTTTGGGATTTTTTAATCTATCCTAGGTTGTTGCAAACTTTTTGATTTATATGAGTTGATAGAAATAATTTTATCATATAAGTTTTTAAAAAGGATTATTTATTTGGAGAGGTATGGGATTGTTAGAGAAATTAGTTTTGCCAAAGATTGATAAGGAATTTAAATGTGATGCTGTGGTAATTGAGGGAGAAACTTATATATCAGGTGTAGAAGATGTTCGTTTTGTTGGAACGGGGCGTGTAGTTGGATCTGTTTATGTAGATAAAAAATTGGAAAAAAGAGTTACTAGGGAGATTGAGTTTTTGATACCAATTGCATTAAAACGTGGGTGTGGTTACGAAGAATTTTTAGAATATGTTTCAGATAGCATAGACAGAGAATATTCTAAAATGAGTCAGGAAAATATGGATATTTGTTTTAAACCTATCTATGACTATTATAGTGATGTGTTTAAATCTTAATCATATAAATTCTTAAAAACTAATCTTGGTTTTTTTATGTTATGGTAATTCAGGTGCGTGAGAAGACGATTGAGGAGATTGAGGGCAGGTTAGCGGGGATGGATACTGCGTTGAATAAGATTAATTATTTGGAGTCGGTGTTGAAGGCGACGAGTTTTAGTTTTGAGATTAAGCGGTTTTTATGGAAAGAGTTGTCTGAGTTGTATGAAGGGCGAGGGATGTTTGAGAAGTCAGCTAAGGCGATGGCGAATAAGGCTGGGATGGAGATTTCTTTTAGGGAGAAAATTGATAGTTATATAACTGCGGCGGAGTTGTTCTCGAGGGTTGGGAAGGTTGATGATGCTGAGGATATGTTTGTTCGGGCTGGGCGTGATGCGAATGTTGAACAAAAGCGGATGGTGAAGTTAGCTCGAAAAAATGTTTATATTGTTTCTGCACGTGAGTTAGAACGTAAGGGAAAACGGGCTGGCGCTGCGAAATTTTATGAGAGATTAATTAAGATGGATTTGGAGGAAGTTGAGAAAGAGGAAATTAAAGGGAAATTAATCCTAACATATAATGCGCTTGGTTTGTTTAGAGAGGCTAAGTTGCTTGAAGGTTTTTAATCTAAACTTAAAATTATTTAATTGCTTTAAAATTGTTCCAAGCAATTTCGAAAAGTTGTTCTAAGGCTTGAGCGAAAAATTCAGTGTTTAACCAAATTCCTATGTCGTAGCTTGGATGAACTTCCTCGTCGTTTAGAAGCATGAACATTAGCTGTTCACCATCGATTATCATAAATCTTGCTCGAAGGTCTCCAATATCTTTGACTTCTGCAACCTTTGAAAAATCTTTGGCAACTTGTTTATTTTCTGTAGTTATTGGTGCTGAAATTTTTATTGTAATTCCTCGCTTCTTTGCTTTTTCTAAACTTGGCAAGAGGATTTCTAATTTTCTGTTTAAGCCGTCTGCAGTTGTTACAATTGTAATTGTCTTTTGTGCTTCTCTTATTAGCATGTCAAGATGGTTGTATATGTTCTGTCTTCCTTTCAATGCTCCAGATAAATCTGATGATTCAATATATTTTATACCGTCGGAAAATATTCCGGTTAATTCTTCGAGGATGTCTTCCCCTTTTAATTTTTCTAGTCTCTGTGATTTTTCTTTTGCGGTAATTACAAGATTCTTTTTTACTCGTTCAATTACTTCTTCAGGTTTTAATGCAACGAACTTTATTGGTTTACCGAGTTTCATTACGATAAATCCTTTTTTC
The DNA here is from genome assembly GCA_023142835.1 of Candidatus Pacearchaeota archaeon. Classification (GTDB taxonomy): domain Archaea; phylum Nanobdellota; class Nanobdellia; order Pacearchaeales; family GW2011-AR1; genus JAGVXH01. The sequence goes on from JAGLIS010000023.1 coordinate 2,899, forward strand.
TCAAGTGATTCGAGAATGTCATAAGTTCGGGAACGTGGTACGTCGGAAATGGAAGAAAGCTCTCCTGCCGTGGAAGTTCCTCTAGAAAGTAACGCTGTCCAGACTTTTACTTCATATAGATTAAGATCAAATATTTTTCTCAGCCTACTTAAAAATTCATCCTTGACTATCATGATTGTTTTAGTTTAGAATAGTATTTAAATGTTTCTTTGAATTGTCTAGGACTTGAGGAGTGAATAATATATTTTATCGACGCTATTAGATTTTATTAAATTGAATTACGAATGTCTTGTCTTTTATTTTCCCTTCTTCGGAGTAGCTAAATTTTTTTTCAGCTTTATCAAATGAAATAGTTTTTGCTCCAACTCTTTCTTTTATAAAATCTAATTGAGTTTCCAATTTGTCATTAAACTCTGAAAAGATTTCTAATTCTATTGTATCTGTTTTTGTAAGTTCGGCTTTTTTCCTCGCTGCTTGTATTTTTCTTGAAATTTCTCTTGCAAATCCCTCGGCTTCAAGTTCTGGTGTTAGTTTTGTGTCGAGGGTGACTTTGAGTTCTTCGCCTTTTTTGTAAGATAGTTTTTTGATGTTTAGCTCTTCTTGGATAATTTCATTTAGCTCCTCGCTTGGTTTTATTGAGGATATGATTATCGCTTTTGCTAATGGCCATTTGATTCCGATTTGAGCTTTATCTCTTTCTCTTAAGGCTGTTGAAACGATGTCTCTAGTTATTTGCATTTCTTGTTCTAATTCTTTATCAATTAATTTTTTATTTTCCTTAGGATAATTCTCTAAATGAACGGATTTGTCTTTGCTGTTCATATCTTGGTAAATTTTTTCTGTGGCAAATGGGATTATTGGGGCTAAAACTTTTGTCAATTTTTCTAAAACGTATCTTAGTGTTCTTCTCGCATTATCGTCGTCGCTGTTGAATCTGTCTCGTGAGTTTCGAATATACCATGTTGACAAATCGTCAATATATTTTTTTATAAAGGCACAGGCTTTTATTGTGTTGTATTTTTCTAAATTTTCCTGAACTACTTCATTTAGTTTTTCTGTTCGCGAGATTATCCATTTGTCCATAATATTGTTTGATTTTTTGTAATCTTCATCCCCATTTTTCTGGTAATTCTGATAGAAGTTTGAAACGTTGTAGAGTAAGACTGTGATTTTTTTGTAAGTTTCTTCTAATCCTTTTTCTGAGAAGTTGATATTTTCTCCTCCGATAACTGGAGATGCTAGTATATAAAATCGCAATGTGTCGGCTCCGTATTTGTCCAGAACTTTTAGTGGGTCTGGGTAGTTTTTTAAGGATTTAGACATTTTTTTTCCATCTTCAGCTTGGATAACACCTGTTGTTAGAACATTTTCAAATGGGATTTTGTCGAAGAGGATTGCAGATAGAGTCATCATATAATAGAACCATGCTCGTGTTTGTCCGATGTATTCTGTTACAAATTGTGCTGGGAAATTTTTGTCGAAGTATTCTTTATTTTCAAATGGATAGTGAAATTGTGCGAATGTCATCGCTCCAGATTCAAACCAGCAGTCTAAAACTTCGGGGATTCGTGTGTATTCTTCTCCGTCGATTTCTAGCTTGATTTCGTCTAAGCAATCTTTATGTAAGTCAATTTTTTTTGGTAGTTTTTTTGCGAATTGTTTTAGTTCTTCGATTGAGCCGAGGACTTTTATTTTTCCTGATTCAGATTTCCAAATGGGGATTGCAGTTGCCCAGTATCGGTTTCGTGTGATGTTCCAATCTGGTGCGGTTGAGATGTTATGTTGCATTCTGCCTTTCTTGAGATATTCTGGAATCCAGTTTATTTCGAGATTTAGTTTTAGAAGTTTATCTTTTATTTTTTGTATATTAACGAACCACGCAGGAAGTGCCCGATAGATTAGCTTTGTATCACATCTATAACAGAAAGGATATTCGTGTTCCATTTTTCGTGACATAATTGCTTTACCTGATTTTTTTAGGTCGATTACTATTTTTTCGTTTGCTTCGTGGACAAGTTGTTCTGCGTACTCTTTTATTTCTTTGGTAAATTTTCCGTTTTCGTCGACGGGTTGTACTATAGGAATATTATATTTTTTTGATATGATATTATCATCTTCTCCAAATGCGGGTGCGATGTGTACAATTCCAGTTCCTTCTTTGGCTGTTACAAAATCTCCCAGTAAAAATTGAAATGAATTTGGGTTGTCTTTGAAATATGAAAATAGTGGTTCGTATTTTTTGCCTACGAGTTCCTTACCCTTAACTTCTTTTGTGATTGTGTATTCGTCTTCGGATTTGTAGAAGGATGGAATTAGCTCTTTGGCTAGTAGGTAGGTGTTGTTATCGGATTTGTCTTGGACGTATGCATAGGTCAATTTTGGATTAATTGCTAACGCTAAGTTTGAGGGGAGCGTCCACGGAGTTGTTGTCCATGCGATTGCGTAGGTGTTATCTTCGTTTTCGAGTTTGAACTTTACTGTTACTGTTAGATCTTTTACTATCTTATATGAATTGTCCATTGCAATTTCGGATTTTGCTAATGGTGTCGAACATCGTGGGCAATACATGAGAATCTTTTCTCCCTCGTATAAGTATCCTTTATCGTAAAGTTGTTTGAATGCCCACCAGACTGATTCGATGTAGTTTGTGTCCATGGTTTTGTATCCACCTTCCCAGTCAACCCATCTTCCGATTTTGTCTATGTATATTTTCCAATCATTGGCGTAGGTTAAAACTTTACTTCGACAATAGTCGTTGAATTTTTTAATGCCCATTTTTTCAATTTCATTTTTAGAATTAATTTTCAGATCTTTTTCGGCGATGTTCTCGATTGGGAGTCCGTGGCAATCCCAGCCCCATGTTCTTTTAACGAATCTTCCCTGCATTGTGAAGAATCTTGGGAAGACGTCTTTTAGGATTGAAGGGAGTAGGCTTCCGTAATGAGGTAGTCCTGTTGCGAATGGAGGCCCATCGTAGAAAATATAAGGTTTACCTTTTTCTGTTTTCTTTAATGATTTTTCAAATGTCTTGTCCTTTTTCCAGAAATCTAGAATTTCTATTTCTATTTCTTTAATTTCCGCCATAATATATGTTATTTGGAGGGTTATTTAAGATTTGTTATATATTTAAAAATCGAATATTTCTTTCTTTTTTATGGAATTGAGAAGGAATAAGATTTTTTATGATTTTGTTAGAAGTCTTTCCAATATAGGTATTTGTTCTAAGTTAGCAAGATTATCAGGACTTCAAGTTTCCTAAGGCTTCTTCTTCGAGGAAATGCATTTCGCTTGGGATGATTAGACAGAATGGCATTTTGATTTCTATTTCTTTAAGATTGTCTAGAGTTTCGTAGAATATTTTTTGGTTTTGAGTTCCTATGTTTGAGCATGCGATAATTTTTCCTGGAATTTTAATTTTTTCTTTTTCTGAGGAATTTTTTAATTGATTAATTGCATCTACTATTTTGAGTCCTATATCTGTTAAAATAAGGGTATGTGCTTTTATGGATTGATTTTCTTTTATGTAATTCATGAAGGAAGTCGGTTTGTTTGTGTGTTCTTCCCAGTTTGGCATCGAAGCTGTTTTTCCGAATTTGTAGAGTTGAAGTCCTGTTTCTGCGATTGCTGTCATGATTGAAGCGTTATGAAAAATCTGGTATTCGATTTTTTGTTTTTTGCATTCGAGGATTAGTTGAATATGCGTTGTTGCAGAGAGTGAATCTCCGTAGACTAGGAGCGCTATGTTTTGATTTTTCGCTTCTTTAATGATTGATTCGTTTTCTACCATATCTCTTTTTAATTCTATGAATTTTAATTTGAGTTCTTTTAGAGCGTAGGGAAAGTTTACAGTGTAATTTTCTAAATAGATTTTATCACAGGTTTTGAGAATTTTTAGGGCGTTTGCTGAGATTGAATTTTCATTGAGACCTGTACCTATTAAATAGAATGTCATGTTTGTAAGATGAAATTTGGGATTTTAAGGTTATTGTTTAGAGTATACTAATATTTTTAAATTATTTTGAAACAATGACTAAATGGGTAAAATAATAATCAATAGCGATAAATGGAAAATATATGCTGATGCTGTAGGGGATAAGAATCCGATTCATCGATGTGATGTATTTGCTAAGAATACTATATTAAAAAATGTTATTGCTCCTGGGATGTATTTGGTTTCGCATGTTCAAGGAAATTTTCAGATTCGAGAAGCTGAATTTAATTTTAGGAAACCTGTTTATGATGGTGATAAAATTTTAAGAGAAGGAGGGTCGTTTTATAATGATAAGGGGATTGTTTGTGAGGGAAATGTTACTCTTGGAGAACCAACTGGTAAAACTGTTTCTTTGCCTAAAGGAATTTTTTCTTACAATTCTTCGGTAACTAAAGAGAATCTAAAAGACTTTTATGATTCTATTGGATTTAAGGGAGAGAGAAATTCTCACCCTGAGATGTATTTAATGGCACTTTCTGCTCCAGCTTTGCTTAATTATGGAGAATCTATGGGGTTTGTGGGAGTTCATGCTTCTCAATCTATAGAGGTTTGTAAGCCTTTTGGCTTGAATGATGTTCGTGTTCGTGTTTCTGTTGAGGAGAAGATAAAAATTAATAAGAGGGTGTGTATTTTTAATTTGTATTGGCGTTTGGAAGATGAAGTCGTCGCTGTAGGTGAATCTAAGGTTTTACCGATTTCTATTTAACTTTAAATTTTGCTTGCCAACGATATTTGTAAGGTCCTATATCTCCTGCTTTTCTTATTGAGATTTTTCCTATTTTATTTTTGGTGTCTTTTTTTATTTCATTGAGAACTTCTTCTTTTGTTCCGAAACCATGATAGAAAATTGTTGTTCCTTTTTTTGAAAGTTTAAGTGCAGTTTCTAGAAATGTTTCTTTGAGATTTGGTCTTGGCATTAAAATAATGTCGAATTTTTCTTTTAACTTTATTGGGAGTTTTTTTGCATTTCCTTCTTCAAGAGTTATATTGTCTGAAAGTTTGTTTAAAGCGATATTTTTCCTCCCTGCAATATTTGCTTTTTTGTTTAATTCATTGGAGATTATTGTTGCTTGTTTTTTTGATTGTTTAAGTTTTTTTGCAATGACTATCGGATATGGAGAGATACCTGCAAACAGAACTAAGATTTTAGTTCCTTTTTTCTTAGATAATTTTACTACTTCGTCGGCGATTATTTTTCTTTCGTTTGAGAGTCTTGGTGAAAAGTAGGATTCGTTGACGTTATATTTGAAAATGCAGTTGTTTTCCTTGTAAGTAGCTTCTTTTGTTTTTAGACCTGCTAGATGTTTTGTTTTTAATGTTCTGAGTTTTCCAGAGAATCCTTCTGTTTTTTCTAAGACTGTTTTTATAGTTTTATTTTTATTTAAAAATATTTTAGCTTTAAGTTTTTTTATTAACCAAAGTGTTCGTCTTGGGAATTTCAGGATTGCGATGTCGCCGATTATGTCTTGAGGTATTTTTCCCATATAATTGATTATTAGGAAATTTTATAAAGGTTGTTGATTTGATTTATTTGAGGTAGGGGATGCAATAAGAGGTTATGGTTAAAAAGAAAAAAGGGATGATGAAGAAAAAGAAGGATGAGAAAAAAGATGATTTTTGGTTTAGGAAATCTGTTGATTCTAAGAGTGTTGATTGGGATTGGGTGCCAGTTAACTGGAAGGGAGGGGTTAGTTTATTTTTGTTAGTAGGGATTAATGTTTTTGCTGCGAATTATTTTCAGATTAATGAATTGGTTATGAGTTCTTGGTCGAAGTTTGGTGTTGTGTTTTTGGTTTCTCTTTTTGTTTTTATTATGATTGCTCGGCGAAAGACGAGGGGTGTTAAGGTTAAGAAGTATTAACCTAAACATTTATTAATTTCTTGTGGTTATATTTTTGTATGGAAGGATGGTTGAAATTATAAGATGCCACACCAATGCGTTCATTGTGGGAAAATAGTTGAGGTTGGGAGTAGGGAGATTCTTGAGGGTTGTAGTAGTTGTAGTGGGAAATTTTTTTTCTATATTCGTGAGGAACAGGTGGCTCAAATAAAGGCTTCGAAGGAGACTTTAATTCCTGAATTTGATACGGTGGATAAGAAACAGATAGAGTCTGATGTGAGGGCTATTTTGAAAATTGAGGATGAGTTGAAGCCAGTCGTTCTGGATTTGGAAAGTATTAGGGTTTTGAAGCCAGGACAATTTGAGATTGACATTGTTTCGTTGATGAATCGGAAACCAATTATTTTTAAGTTACAGGAAGGTAAATACTTAATTGATATTGAAAGGATGTGAAGTTTGGAAAGATTAATAAATCTGTATTTCGTTTAATTTTTTATGAACAAAAGAGGTATCTCAGCAATTGTAGCTACGGTCTTAATAATTTTAGTTACCGTCGCTGGTGTGACGATTGTTTGGGCGGCGATTATTCCTTTGATTCAGCAGAGCTTCGAGTTTTCTGAGTTGGAAGGAAGGGTCAGCGTCGTGAGTTCTGGAGGTTATACTTCCTATGATGCCGACAAGAAACTTGCGATGGTGCAAGTTAAACGAGATGTTGACGACGAGGTCATGGAAAGTATTAAAATTCTTTTTTCCGTCAACGGTTCCAGCTTCGGGAGTTCGGTTCCAGCGCCAGAATCGGGACTAACTAAAGTTTATACTTTTGATTTAAGCGATTATGGTGAACCCGACTCTGTGAAAGTTGTTCCAATTTTTGTCGTCGGTAATACTGAAAAAGAAGGGTCGGTGACTTCCGATGTTAGAATGTCAAAGGGAGTAATTTCAGAAGTTGCGGATATTGTTTATGAATTGGGGGGAGATTATCAAACTCTTAGAAGGTCATGTTTAGAAATTCTCGATGCTGGAGTTTCCGTAGGTGATGGAGTTTACGATATTTTTATTGGAGGGGATTCAGTTTCCGTTTATTGTGATATGACTACCGACGGTGGGGGGTGGACGAGGATAGATTTTGTTAACGACCTTCCCCATATAAATCGTTGGACAGGTGGAGATACGTGGAGATGGTTGCCTTCAAATTTTGAAACAGTTTTGTCTTCAAATCAAATTCAAGCAATACAATCAATTTCAACAGAAGGTAAGCAGAGGTATGATGGAACTTGTAATGGAGTCTTACATTATTACTTTGTTGATTGGAACACTTATGATTATTCTTTTGGGTTTAGATTTTTAAATGGTGATGTAACAAGTAATGGGGTTTCAGATTTAGGGGTTGATTTTACAATAGTTTTGGATGATTGTAAAAATAACAACAACAATGTTCTAGAACATACAATTTTAGATATTAATGATATTAGGGTTCCGATAGTAAATGTAATGAGTCAGGATAATGGGGGATCTGGAGAGATGTTTGGTTCAGCTCTAACGGCAAATCCTGCGTGGTTGAGATAATGTGTTTAGGTTATTAATTAGAGAGTAGTTTTAAATAATAGGTTTTACTTTTTTTTGTATGAGTCTGAAAAGTATTTTGAAGGAAGAGCTTGAAATTATTTCTCTTTTTCGTGAGGAGATTTCGAGTCTACAAAAAGTTGCTAAGGATTTTATTAAACAACTTGCTTCTAAGAATGTAAAAGCTTATTTGGGAGGTAGTTTAGCTAAGGGGACACTGATTAGAAAACAGAATAAACAAGATGTGGATATTTTTGTAGTATTTGATTCTAATGAAGATATTTTGAAATTTGAAAAAGTTTTGAAGACAATTAAGTTGCCTGGAAAATTGAAAAAGGTTCATGGGTCTAGGGATTATTTTCAAATTGTTTGTGATGATATTATATTGGAAGTGGTTCCTGTTGTGAAAAATAAAAATCCTGAATTGGCGGAAAATGTTACTGATGTTTCGTTGAGTCATGTTAAGTACGTAGGAGATGTTGTAAAAAGAAATCCGAAGATTAGTGGCGAGATTAAGTTGGCTAAAGCGTTTTGCTGGGCGAATAGGTGTTATGGTGCTGAAGGTTATGTTAGAGGTTTTAGTGGTTATTCTTTAGAAGTTTTAGTAATTTATTTTGGAGGTTTTGTTAATTTCTTGAAAAGAATCTCTAGTCGAAGAGTAATTGATCCCTTGAAATATTTCAGAAATGAGCGGGAGGTTTTAAGTGAGTTAAATGCATCGAAGTTGACTGGTCCGCTTGTTTTAGTTGATCCGACTTATAAATATAGGAATGTGACTGCAGGACTTGGTGATGAAACTTTTGAGAAATTTAAAATTATTGTTAAGAATTTTCTGAAATCTCCTTCATTAAAGTTTTTTGAGTTGAAGCCTATTGATGTGGACGGATTAAAAAATCTTGCTAATAAAAAGAAGGCAGTGTTTATTGAAATTGATTTAGAGATAGATAGGCAAGAGGGAGATATTGCTGGGACGAAGATGAAGAAATTTTTTAATTTTTTAATTAGTGAGCTTGGAAGGAAACAGCAAAAAGTTTTGGCGAGTGATTTTGATTATTCTGGTGAAGGTAAAAAGGCGAAAGGATATTTAGTTGTTGAAGAAAAAAAGGAAATTGAGATTCGAGGTCCTTCGATTGGATTGGTCGATGCTGTTAGGGAGTTTAGAAAGGCAAAAGGCAAGAAGGTTTTTAAGAAAAAAGGTTATTGGTGGTTTAAAAAAGAAATAGGTATTGTAGAGGTTTTTAGATTTATTAAGAAAGTTGAAAGAGAAATGAGTGTGGGTGCGAAGTTAAATAATTTCTAGATTTTTTCTGTTTCTAATTGTTAAAATTTTGTTGGTTACTCTTTTTTTCAAATTTTTATCTAGTGTTGCTAAAATAATTTTTTTCTCAGAAATATAATTTTTTATTTTAATGTCAACATTAGGATTATTTCCTGGGAGTTTTATAATTTTATGGTTGATTGTTTGTAAAATTTCTAAACTTAATTTAGCTGAGTTTTTGTCTAGGATTTTTATTCCTTTTTTATCTTTTATATTTTTCAATTCATCCAAAACTTCTTGGGGAATAATCCATTCAATTGGTTCGTCAAAGAGGTCGTTTGTGATGCTGTTAAAATCTATTTTTTGTTTTATACAGGTTAGAATAAAGTTTGTGTCGAGTAATATTTTCATATTATTTATAATTTGAGAAGATTTATATAACTTCTCTTCTTAATAAATAAATGAAGGAAGTGGGGAATGTTTTGAGGATTTTAAGAGAGACTAAGAAGTTTATGGAAGAGGGTAATTTTCATGAAATAAAAGATTTATCAAGTCAGACAATTCATTCTGCGACAATTTCTCAAGATGCGGATAATATTATTGTGGCTGTTTTGGTTTATTCTTTGAGTAAGATTCTTGAACGAGAGCATTACAGAGATATGGAAGGTTGGTCGGAGTTTTATGATGCTATGACTAAAAATCTTGATTTGGCTATTCAGGCGCTTGAGAAGAATGATGTTGAAAAAACGCGGGTTTATCTTGGGAAGATTAGAAATTCATTGAATAAAATTTCGGGTGATCTGGGTCAGTATATTAAGGATATTTTTAGGAAGGCGGAAATTAATAAGGCGTTTAAACTTTATGAGCATGGTTTGTCGTCGGAGCAGACTGCAAAGCTTCTTGGAGTGAGTTTGTGGGATATGGCATCGTATATTGGACAGTCACATATTGGCGATTCAAAAATTGCGATTAGTATGCCTGTGGCGAAGAGGGTTAAGATTGCAGAGGATATTTTTGGATGAAGATTCGGAAGGCGAAGAAAGGGGATGAAATGCGGATTTCTGGTATATTCAGAAGGGGTTAGTTGAAATTTTTTACTAAGGTGGATGCAATTCGGAACGAGATGAATCGGTAGATTTAAAAGTTCTTGAATTTTGAAGTATCTATGGCAAGTAACCGAAGTATACGGATGAAGAATTTAACTGTTAGTTTGGTCTGTGCTGTTTTGTTCTACGCTGGATAAATGTTGATCCCACTTGGGACATTTATGCAAAATCATCTAAATTTTTATTTTACAATATGATATCTATTAACGATTTTACAAAAAGCTTTGAAAGAGACAATTTATTCGAAAACATGAATTTAATAATCCATCCGAATAAGCGAATTGCGTTAGTCGGTAAAAATGGTGCAGGGAAAACGACGTTTCTAAGGTGTCTGGTTGGACAGGAAGAGTTCCAGGGAAGAATCACAACTGACAAAATAAAGATAAGTATAATGGAACAGGAAAACAACTTTGAAAATTTAGATAAAACATTTAACGACTATATTAGCGACAAGAAGCAAGGGTTGGAAAAGATGAAAATTGAACTAGAAGAACAGATGAGTGCCCCTGAATTTTATGAAGATGAAAATAAATTTAGTGCATTAATGAATCGTTATGATCTTCTTTTGACAGATGGTTCATTTGAATTAGAAAATGCTGATCTAATCGAAATTCTAGACAAGTTAGATATAAATGAGAATGTTCTAAACCAGAAGATATCTAGCTTGAGCGGCGGGCAAAAGATAAAGTTACGTCTTGCAGAATGTCTTGCGAAAAAGGCCGATCTCTACTTGCTAGATGAGCCAACAAATCACATAGATTTGGAAACGTCTGAATGGCTGGGAAAACATATTCAAGAAAATATAAAATCTTTAATTGTAATTTCTCATGATAGGTATTTTTTAAATGAGATTGTAGATGAGGTATGGAAAATCGAAGACAAAAAACTGGAAAAGTATATAGGTAGTTATGACGATTATGAAGAAGAAGAATTTAAACATTTGAAATTGTTAAGAGAGAAATTCAGGGATGCCACAAGGCGAAAGGAAAAGTTATTGGAATCTGCGAAAGAAAAAAGGCGTTGGGCTTCTATGGCAGGGAGTAAAAGATTAAAGTCCTTAGCAGATAGATTGGAGCGAGAAGCGGAAAGTATAGAGATAGGAGTGAACCCTGAAGATTTACTTGTTGACATTAAAATAGCATTCACAAATAAGAAGCTTCATAAATGTGAGGTCTTCAGATTAGTCGATTTGACTAAAAAGTTCGAAGAGAAAATACTTTTTGAGAATGTTAATCAAGAGATTACTAATGGTGAGAAGATTGCGATTATCGGAAGAAATGGAAGTGGGAAGACAACTTTATTGAAAATGCTAATGGGGCATGAGGCAGTAACGGGTGGAGCTATGAATAAAAGGCAGGACTTAAAGATAGGTTACTTTGATCAAGAGCTAGGAGATATAGACAAAAAACAAACAGTAATGGAATTTTTAGAAAGCGAGATAGGCAAAAAGCGAGAAACTCTGACTTCGGCTCTTTCGGGATTTGATTTTGATAAAAAATTTCTTTCTCAAAAAATCAAAAAATTATCTGGCGGAGAAAAGGGAAGATTAAATATCTTAAGGATAACATTAGAGGATAATGAGATCTTATTATTGGATGAACCAACAAATAATCTAGACATTAATCTAAAAGATTTATTAGAGAAGGCGATTAGGAAATTTCCCGGGACGGTTGTGATTATTTCTCATGATAGGCATTTTATGGATAAGGTGGCTACGAGAATATTCGAGATTAAAGATAAAAAGATAAAAGGTTATAGTGGAAACTATTCTGATTATCTTGAAATTAAAAAGTAGTTAATTTTTTACTTAAGAATAAAGAAATAAATATTTAATTTTCGATGCGGAGTTGATAATGGGCAGATATTTAAATAGTATTTTACTTATATGAATAATATGTTACTTAATGAAAAGGAATTTAAAATTTAATGATGGGGGGAGTCATATTTTGGCGATGAAAAAATTAAAATGAAATATTTAATCTTCGACGCAGGATTTAAAATTATGAATGGGGTGTTTGAATGAAATTCCAAGAAGTAATTGACAAAAGACATACTACGAGAGAATTTGAAGAAAAGAAAGTTTCGTTGAAGACCTTAAAAAAATTAGTCTCGAATGCAACAAAAGCACCTTCTGCAGCAAATTGGCAGCCAGGGGAATTTTATATAATTCAATCAGAAGAGATGATAAAAAAACTTTCAGAAATATTAGTGAAATTTTTAGGAAAAGAAAATAAAGAATTGAAAAAACTTCCGAAGAAATTGCAGGGAATAACCAATAAATTTTATTCAACTCTTGGAGGATGTAAAACTGTAATTTTTGTGTATACAAAAAGAAATAAAGATTTGAGAAAAAGAGATAGTAGTATTATGAGTGTTTCTGCGTCAATTGAGAATTTGTTGCTTAGTGCAGTTGATGAAAATCTTGGGACTTGCTGGATGGGTTCATTCAAGATGGTTCAAAAAGAGATTAATGTGCTTTTGAAAATTCCAAAAAACTTTGAAATGGTTGCGGGATTATTAATTGGTTATCCAAAGAAGGGTTATATTCCGCTTAAAAGAAAAAAGAAAAAACTTTCGGAGGTTTTGAGAGTTATATGAAATATCTAATCTTCTATACGGGAAAAATTAAAAACCAAAACAAATATAAACTGAGTTCTATAATAGATTATAATTTAAGTCCTCGGTGTTACCTGCAAGGATATGCTGGGTTTTATATTTTTAAGAGGTGTTTTTGAATGAAACTAATTTATATTTACGGACCTCCTGCTTCGGGAAAACTAACTGTAGCTAAAGAACTAGAGAAACTTACAAAATATAAATTGTTTCATAATCATTTGATTAATGATGTTATTTCAGAAATTATGGATTTTGAACATCCTAAATTCTGGAAATTTACTGATAGATTGAAATTGGAGGTTTTTGGTTTAGCTTCTCGATTTAATGTAGGGGGAATGATTTTTACTCAAACATATGTTGGCGGGAGTTTTCCAAAGAAAGCAAAAAAAATAATTGAAAAGTATGATGGAAGAGTTTATTTTGTAAAACTTGAACCGAGCAAAGAGGAATTAATGAAAAGGGTTTGTTATGTTTTTAGAAAGAAATATCAAAAATTTTCTTCAAAAAATGAATTAAAAAAATTTATGGAAAAAAATGATGCCTATAGGAAAGCTTCTGCAAAAAATCAAATGATCATCGATAATACATGTGTTCCCTCGAAGAAAGTCGCTGAGATGATTGTAAAGAATTTTAAATTGAGGAGATTATTATGAAATATTTAATCTTCGACGCTGGGCCGATAATTTCTTTGACGATGAATGGGATGTTGTATTTGGTTGAGAATTTGAAGGAAGGGTTTGATGGAGAATTTATTTTGACGCCTCAGGTTAAGAGAGAGGTTGTTGACAGGCCGATGAAAATTAAGAAGTATAAGCTCGAAGCTATTCAGGTTAATGATATGATTGAGAGAGGTGTTTTTAAGATGTCTTCGGAGATTGTGTCAAATCAGAAATTGGATGTGGAAGTTAAGCGGATTTTGAAAGTTACTGGAGGAGTTTTAAGAACGGTGCAAACTGGTGAGAAGATAAAGATTATTCATAGTGGTGAAGCGGCGTGTCTCGCATTTTCTAAGTTATGTGGTGCGGAGAGTGTAATCATTATTGATGAGAGAACTACAAGGATGTTGACGGAGGCACCGCAGAATTTGAAGGAGATGATGGAGAGGAAATTGCATACACCACTTAAAGCAGAACTGTCGTTGCTGGATGAGTTGAAGGATTTTAAATTCATCCGTTCTGCAGAGCTTCTTTTTGTTGCTTATAAAAAAGGGTTAATACCTATAAAGAAAAGTAAAGATTTACTTGATGCTTTGCTTTATGGTGTCAAGTTTAAAGGTGCGGCGATTTCTTCTAAAGAGATTGAAGAGATGAAAAAATTGGTTTAGATTTTTAGTTAATAGTTTTTGGATTGTTTGTTGCTCTGTATCGTTGTCTTTCGGATAATTTATTGGATTCGCTGAGAATTAATTTTATAAGATTAACTTTGGAATTTCGTCTAAAGACTTGACTTGCGAATACTTTTCTAATTTTGAATCAGGAGAATCTGATCTATGAACATATATTCCTTTAGCATTTGCCGGATAATTCTTCCTTAAATCATCTGCCACAAGAACATCCTCTGCTCTATCTCCAATACAATAGATGTCACCCTCTTGATATTGCATTTTTTTTAACAAATCTATTGCCCCTTCATACTTTGTTTTTTGGTCATTGGAAACTATACTAATTCTATCTCCAAAATATTCTTCTAATCCCAAATGTCGAATTTTTTGAAGTTGATTGCTTTTATTAGAGGATCTTGAAAGTAACCCTAAATTTACTCCATTTTCCATTAAGGAATTTAATATCTTTCTTGTTTCAGAATAAAGAGTTATTTCTCCAGAGTTTAAAGCACCATCTAGTGTATACAAATTCTTAAAATTCTCTCTGTAGCTTTGATCTAATTCTTCTTTACCAAATCCGTATTGAGCTGCTAATGCATATTTGTCCTTTTTCCCTTCGGTAACTGCCTGTCTTTCTGTAATGGAAATACCAAGACCTCTGAATGTTTTTATAAGCTCATTAGACATCCATTTGTCAGAATTTACCAAAGTTCCATCAAGGTCAAATATAGCAACTCTCTTTTTCGATATATCTTTATTTATCATGTAACTACTAAGCAAGGGTAATATATAAACCTTTTGTTTTCCAATTTTTTGGGATTACAAAGATATATAAACATTACAATAAATTTAAATATATGAAATTAATATTTGTTTATGGCCCTCCAGCATCGGGAAAACTTACTGTATCAAAAGAATTATCAAAAATTACTGGATATAAATTGTTTCACAATATGCTTACAGTTGACTTGGCGCAAACTGTTTTGGATTGGAATGATAAAAATTTCGGTGACTTAACAACAAAATACAGACTTATAACTTTTGAAGAGGCAGCAAAAGCAAATGTAGAAGGGATTATATTTACTTATGCTTATGCACCTGGAGTTGATGATGATTTTGTAAAAAAAGTTATTAATCAAATGAAATCACATAATGGAGAGATACATTTTGTGCAGATTCACGCAGAAAAAGAAGAACTATTAAAAAGAGTTGAAAGCGATTCTAGAAAAGAACTCAAAAAATTAATTGATAAATCTGTATTAGAAAAGCAGTTAGTCAAGAGAGATCAATATGCAAAAATTCCTTTTGTTGAAACTTTTTCTGTTGATACTACCTGCGTTTCTGCAAAAGAAACTGCTGAGAAAATAAAAGAACATTTTAAATTAGTTTCTGATTAAAAAGTATAATTTCTTTTCAAAAAAGAAGACAAAATAAGAACCCCCTATTTTCTTTTTGCCCCAAAGGAGGTACTCTTTAAGCAGAAAAAGAAACATAAAATTATAACTCGTTTTATTAATTTAAATTTAAAAGTATGGAGTTATAGATTATTTTAGTTAGTTAGGGTGCATTGGATAATGATGGTCTGCTCGGCTCCACAACCTTTTTTGGGGTACAAATATTTAAATAGCCCATGTCTTAATTATTAATATGGAATGGACTATTAAGGAGGAGAATGAATTGAAAGAAAAATATTTTTCTTGTGTCAATCTTAGAGAACTTGAAATTCATTTGAATCGAAGTGTTCGCTCCATAAAACAAAAGGCCGCAAGACTTGGATTGTCAAGAGGGCGTGCGCCTATCAATAAACCGAAAAATAAGAAACATAGAAATATTATAGATAAAAAATATTATGAGAATAACAAAAAGAGAATTTAACACACTAAGACAAAACGATTGAGAAGGATAAAAGCTGAAATAATAAATTTTTTGGGAGGAAGATGTTCCAAATGTGGTTATGATAAATGTAGGGCGGCGTTGGAATTTCATCACAATACTTCAGATAAGGGTGGGGATATGGCGTATATAATTAAAAATAAATCTAGAGAGAAGGCTTTAAAAGAAGGAAAGAAATGTATATTATTATGTGCGAATTGTCATAGAGAATTGCACAATAGGGGTTCATAGTTCAAAGGTAGAATTTCGGTCTCCAGAACCGACGATGTGGGTTCGATTCCTGCTGAGCCCATCTGCCCTCCCAATACTTTTATAAATAAAGTCTTCTTAGTTTTGTTATGGTAAAAAAGAAGGTGGATGATGAAGATTCTAAGGGAGCTGTTGGGAAGGAGCATGTTTCTAAGAAGAGGACTTCTTCGGAAAAGCGGATGACTGCAAGGGAGCGTGAGGATCTTCTGATTGAAAATTTTGTTGGATTGCAACATGCGATGACAAATCTTTCTGTGAAGTTTGAATCTCTTTCAGATAATATTACAAAGTTGCTTCAGGTTTTTGAAGAGGCGGCAAAGAGTTTTGTTTCTGGTGATAAGCTGGATGATAAGTCTATGTTGAAGAAGATAGATTCTTTATTGGAGCAAAATAAAACTATTGCGAAGGGTTTGATTTTAATGGAAGGAAGTTTAAGGAATCGTTCTGAAGTTGTTGAGCAAGAATCTAGTTATTCTGAGACGTCGTATCCAAAACCTAGGCCTCTTCCGAGCCTATGATAAATAAATTTTTGGTTGAAGTAGTTTTTAGATTATGCAATGACGGAGTCCTTGCTGATCAAAAATCGGGGGATTTTTGCTAATGATAAATAAATTTGAAATTGAATGGTTTTCTAGATTATGCAATGGCAAAGCCCTTGCTAATCAAAAATCTGAAATAAATTTAGGGATTTTTGCTTATGAGTTCTGAAGATTTATCCATGATTGCGTTGGAGCCGTTTATTAGTAAATTTGTTTTTGCAATAGTTCAGAATATTCGTTCACAGAATTTTTCTTATGAAGAGAAGCAGGTTATTAATGCAGATTTTGTGCCTAAGATTTCTGAAAAATCTATGCAGTCTTTTTTGAAGGATAAAAAGGTTAATTCTACGAAAGAGAGTGTGAATGAATTAGTGGCTTCGATAAGTAAGCCTATTGTTAAGGTTCTTGTTAAGAAGCAAATGCGATTTTCATTACCACCACGTATTCAAGATTCTAGGGCGACGCAAGTATTTTCATCACAACCTGTTTTTCCACTTCAGGAGATTTTACCTCCGCAACCACAAAAAATTTTTTCTAATAGTGAGGTTCCTGTCTCTCCTCAAGTTTTTTCACCTAAGGTTGTGAGTCCTCTAGCTAGTGCTCCGAAGGTTCCTTTAAGTGTTGAGCCTAGTCAAGGTTATGGGAAGATTTCCCCTCTTTTGAATGATCCTTTGATTTCTTTGATTGAATGTCGTGGGGCGGGAAAACCTGTGATGATTATTAGGGTAGGTCAGAAGCAACTTACTCGAATAAATTTGAATCCTTTGGAGATTAATGAAATTTTGCAGAAGGTTTCGGATACAATTCATATTCCTTTGCTTGAAGGGGTTTTCCGAGCTGTTGTTGACGATTTTTCTATTAATGCGATTATCTCTGAGATGGTTGGGTCAAAGTTTGTTATTAGAAAGAATACTCCGTATTCGTTACTTGAGAGACAGGTTTAAATAACTTTTAGATTTTATTCTAGTATGCAAAATGAGATTAGTAGTGAGAAGTTAGAGAAGTATTTTAATTTAACGGAGACAGCGTTTGTTGAAGTGAAGAAGAATATTTTTGAAGGGAAGGAAGTTGAGGCGAAAGAGATAATTGATATGGTTAGGAATTATATTTCGGATGCGCATCATTTTGAAGATAAAGGTGATTGGGTTAATGCTTTTGCGGCGTTAAATTATGCGCATGGTTGGTTGGATTCGGGAGTTCGGTTGAAAATTTTTGATGTTGATGATGATAGGTTATTTACAATCTGTTAGTCTGAGTTTTGTTGCAAGTTGTTAAAAATTAGAAATGAGAGATTTATTTTTGTTCAAGAACTTCTATTTGATAATCATTCACGCTTCCAACAGAACCTTTACGATGTAAGTCAAACTCCAATTTATTGATTCTAATTCTTGTTCCTTCATCAATTGCTAAATTTAGTGCTTCAAATTTATGAACATAGCGTTCTTCTGTTGCATTATAGTG
This sequence comes from Candidatus Pacearchaeota archaeon, assembly GCA_023142835.1. Lineage (GTDB taxonomy): Archaea > Nanobdellota > Nanobdellia > Pacearchaeales > GW2011-AR1 > JAGVXH01. The sequence continues at coordinate 20,736 of JAGLIS010000023.1, forward strand.
TCCTTCTATTTGAACTGTATAAATTATTCCCCCATCTGTTCTAAATTTAATAGCATAAGTAGGGTCACCTTCTGAACGTTCAATACCTTTTTGTCTATCTGGGATTGTGCCAGATTCTTCTAGAACGGTACCATAAATACATTCATACGCTTTATTATTATAATTAATTAAACCTTTTGCACCAAAATAAAATAAAGATAATCCAATTGCTAATGATATGCAACAACCTATACCTACAGAGGCATCATCAGATGTGGAAGATTTATGTTCATCATGTTCTCTAGCTATATAATCTTCAATTCCTTTTGGGGAATGACGTTTAGATTTCATAACAAAAAGAATAATGGATACTTTATAAATCTTTGGTTTCTTTACTACTTAAAAGTTAATAACTTATTTTTTAACAACAAAAAATTCTCAACGAGTTCTGATTTTCTCTTTGAGGTATTATATCAAAATCCTATATCAATTCAATAAATATATAAATCCGAATTCATCATTTAGTATATGGAAAAAGTTTGGGTGATTTCTCTTGGCGGTTCGAGGATTGTTCCCGACGAGGTTGATGAGAAATTTCTTGTGAGATTTAAGAAACTGATTGATTCGCATACTTCTCATAAGTTTGTGGCGGTGACTGGAGGGGGTTCTACTGCTAGGAAGTATATTTCGGCTTTGAGGAAGTTGGGAAAGACAACGAAGTCGCAATCTATGTCGGGCATTGCAATTACGAGGCTTCATGCAGGATTTATGGCTCGGTTTTTTGGGAAGAGTGCAAATGAAATTATTCCAGAAAATATGAAGAAGATTAAGAATTTGCTTAATAAAAATCAGATTGTTTTTTGTGGGGGTTTGAGGTATGAAAAGGATAATACTTCGGATGGGACGGCTGCGAAAATTTCTGCTTATTTAAAATGTCCTTTTATTAATCTTACGAATGTTAATGGTTTGTATACTTCAAATCCTAAGAAGAGTAAGAATGCGAAATTTATTGGAAAGATAACTTGGAAGAATTTTTATGATATAGCGAGGAAGATTGAGTTTAAAGCGGGACAACATTTTGTTCTTGATCAATCTGCGGCAAAGGTTATTTTGGATAAGAAAATTCCTACTTATATTGTTGGGTCACTTGGGGCGATTGATAAGATTTTGAAAGGGAAGAAGGATTTTGGTGGGACGGTGATATCGGGATGAAAGATATAACTTTATTCAAAACGAAAGATTCTATTTATTTAAAGAAAGTAAAATCTAAAACGGATGTTTCTAAGGAAGAAAATTGTGATGGTTATTTGATTGAGGCTTCGGAGGATGAGGCTAGGAAGATTATTGCTTCGCTTAAGGGTAAGGGAAAAATTATTGCAGTTGTTGGAGGTGATAGTGTGTTTAATCGTAGGGCTATTGAAACTTTGAAGATAGATTATTTAGTTTCTCCAGAGAGAGGTTTGAAAAAAGATGGATTAAAGCAGAGGGATTCTGGATTGAATCATGTTGTAGCGAAGGAAGCGACCAAGAAGGGTATAGAAATTATTATTGATTTTGGTGAGGTGTCTAGGCTAGTCGGGAAGGCTAAAGCTTTGCGTTTGTCTAGGATTATTCAGAATATTGGAATTTGTAGAAAGGCGAAATGTCTGATTAAGATTGCGAGTTTTGCTAAAACAAAGAAAGATATTATTGATGAGAGAGGTTTGAAATCTTTTGGGATTAGTCTTGGAATGTCAAGTGAGCAGAGTCGGGATGCGGTCAGGTTTTGATTTACTAAACCTTAAAAAGATAAAATCTATGAGATTATATGGATGAAAAATTGATTGTAGAGTTTTTGTCTCCTATTGAAAGAGCTACGCTTCCTAAGTTGGGTCTGGATTTTTCTGATTTGGAAGATGTTGCGAAGAAAACTTCTCAGGATAAAACTACTGTGCTTCGGGCAATTGGATTTTTGAAGAATAAGGGTTTGATTGAGAGTGAGAGTTCTGAAGAAGAGGTTGTTAGTTTAGGAATTTTAGGAATTTATTATTTGAAGAAAGAGTTGCCAGAGAGAGTGCTTTTGAATAAGCTTTCTGAGAAGGGAGGGATTTTGATTAGTGAGATTCGGAATGTTTGTGGGTTGAATGAGAATGAAGCGAAGATTGCGTTTGGAACATTGAAGAAAAAGGCACTTGTAGAAATTGAGAAAGGGAAGTTGAATCTTGTTGCGAAATCTAGTGAGGTTACTAAGAAGATGCTGGAGGAATTATTTCTTGAGAAGCTTCCTCTTAATGTTGATTTGATTGAGGCACAGGATAAATTGGCCTTGCAGAATTTGAAGTCTAGGAAGGATATTATTAAGGTTGAGATTCAGAAGAAAATTAGCGTTAAGTTGACTGAATTGGGTAAGAAGATTTCATCGAGGGATTTGGATAAGAATTTAATTGAGCAGTTGACTCCTAAGATGATAAAGCAAAATACTTGGAAGGGGAAGAAGTTTCGGAGGTATGATTTGTCCTTACCTGTTCCGAGGGTTTATGGGGGAAAAAGATATTTTGTTAATCAAGCGATTGATTATGCTAAGTCGATTTGGTTGGAAATGGGTTTTAAGGAAATGACTGGGAGTAAGATTGAGACAGGTTTTTGGATTTTCGATGCATTGTTTACTGCACAAGATCATCCAGTTAGAGAAATGCAAGATACGTTTTATTTGAAAGGTATGGAGGGGAAATTGCCTGATGACAAGAAATTAATTGAGAGTGTGAAGAAAGCACACGAAGGAGGGATTGATGGGAGTAAGGGTTGGCAATATAAATGGGATGAAGAAAATGCGAAAAAGGTTTTGATGAGAACACATACTACTTCGTTGTCGGCTAGAAAGCTTAGAGAGATTAGAGATACGAAAGAGTTTCCTGCGAAGTATTTTGCTATTGGAAAATGTTTTAGAAACGAGACTGTTGATTGGTCGCACGGGTTTGAGTTTAATCAAACTGAGGGGATTGTCGTCGATGAGAATGCGAATTTTAGACAACTACTCGGTTATTTGATTCAATTTTATAAGAAAATGGGTTATGAGAAAATTAGGATAAGACCGGCGTATTTTGCATATACCGAGCCTTCATTAGAAGTCGATGTTTTTCATCCTGTGCATAAGAAATGGGTTGAGCTTGGAGGTGCAGGAATGTTTAGACCAGAAGTAACTATTCCTATGTTCGGAAAACATATTCCTGTTTTGGCATGGGGGCAGGGATTTGATAGGATTATTACGGAGTTCTTTGAGATTAATGATTTACGAGAAGTTTACAAGAATGATATAAATAAATTGAGGGAGATGAAGTTTTGGAGAAAATGAATAAGAAAAAGAAGGATATAATTAAGAAAGTTAGGCTTAGAAGTTTATCTAAGAAGAATTTGAGATGTGAATTTGTTTTTGGAAAAAGTTTGGAGGTTGTTGATGTGATTGATAAGATTTTAAGTAGATTGGGAGATTTAGAAGAGCTTGATTTAGCTAATGGGGAATCACGAAAGGTAAAAATTAATGAATGGGTTGATGTAGTTTGTAATATTAAAAATGATGATTATTCTGTTGATGTTTTTTTTGGGAAGAGCAAGATTGTTTTAGTGATTAACAGTCGAAGGGATAAGCAGAGGGAGATTTCAGAGGCTGTGTTTGAGTTTGTAGAGCTTGAAGATATAACTTCTAAAAATTTAAGTAAATTAAACTGGATGAAGTTTTGGAGGAAGTGATGGTTAAGTTAAGAAGTACAGACAAGGGAAAATTTAGATGTGAATTTAATTTTGAGAAGAGTGATGAAGTCATTGACGCTATTACTTCTATAGTGGGAAGGTTGGGAATGAATGAATCTCCAGAGAATAATTTGAGGGATTTGATTTACGACGAAAGAAGTTCTGGTTTAGGATTTAAGATTGAAGAAGCTGTTGATGAAATATATGGGATGAATAATAAAGATTATTTTGTAAATATTTTTCTTGGAAATGAAAAAATTATTTTAGTTGTTAATAGTTTTACTGATAAACAAAAGGAAATTTCTGAAGCGGTGTTTGAGTTTGCGGATTTTGAGGAGGTGAGAAAATGACAATACTAAATAACGGAATAAAAAATATGATTGAAAATAATGCCTTGGGATTTGCGAGTATAGACAAATCTGGAAAGCCTCACAATATTGCAGTTGGTTTTGTAAAAGTTGTATCTAATAATGAACTAGTTATCTCAGATAATTATCTTAATGAGACTGTTGAAAATATAAAAATAAATCCAAGCGTTTCACTTGTCGTATGGAGTAGGGATTGGGAAGAAAACTGTGCAGGGTATGAGTTAAAAGGGACTGTGGAATATTTTACGGAAGGAAACTGGATTGATTTTATCAAGAAAATTCCAGTAAATAGGAATGAGCCTTGTAAGGGAGCGATATTAGTTAAACTAAATAAGATTAAAATTTTATCTTGAAATGACAATATTAATATTAAATAAATCAGGGGATATGAGGTTTTGGAGGAAATGAAAAAATTAATTTTAATCCATGGATGGGGAGGAAGCCCAATTAGTGAATCTTGGTTTGACTTATTGAGAAAAGAATGTGAAGATAAGAACATTGATTTCATTGCACCAGAGATGCCAAACACAGATAGTCCAAGAGTTGATGAATGGATTTCAAAACTTAGGGAGGTTGCGATAAATTTAGATGAGGAGACTTATTTTGTGGGTCATAGTATGGGTTGTCAAACTATAATAAGATATTTATCTGAGATTGACAGTGAGATAAAAGTTGGAAGAATAGTTTTTGTTGCACCATGGACAAAATTAAACGAGAAGTCGATTGAAGAAGAAGGGGAAGAAAGCGAAAAAATCGTTAAATCTTGGGAAGAAGTTCCAATAGATTTTGGGAAAGCGAAGAGTCATTTAATGAGAGTTTTAGCGATTTTCTCTGATAATGATCCATATGTTCTCTTATCTGAAACGAAAGTTTTCGGAGATAAGTTGGGAGCAGAGATAATTATTAAACATGATGAGGGGCATTTTAATGAAACAAAAGAGATAAATGAGATAATGGAGTTTATTGAAAGATGACGATATTAACTGTTAATAAAAAAGAATTGAGGAAGCCGATGATTGCTGTTTCGATGTCAGGAGTTTTGATTAGTTCTAAGTTTTGGAAGGAGGCTCATGATTTTGGAATGAAGGAACTTTCGAAGAAAGTAGGTGATTCATCGATATTAAAGGCAAGGGATTCTCCAGACTATTTTAAGAAAGTTGAGGAAGCGTTGGAGAAAATTTATCCGGACTTGACATTAGTAGAAAGGATAAAGAAGCGAAGAGAAATTTATTTCGAGAGGGTTGTTAATTCAATTAAGAGGAATTTGGATATTCGAGAAGATGTGACTGATTGTCTTTGGGGTTTGAAGGAGAATTATCGGTTAGCTTTGGTGACGACGAATAACGAGAAGACGACTTATGAGATTCTTAGGTTTTTGACAGCCAGAGATTTTTTTGATGTTGTTGAGTTTTCTAAGGATGAGGAGAAGGACGATAAGATTGAGGTAATGAAAAGATTGATTGAGAAAAATGGGAAACCAATCTTGTTCATTGAGAAGTCAGAGAAGTTGAAGGATTTTTGTGAAGAAGGGAAAATTGCTTATATTAATTTTAATGTTGATTTGGAAGGTGCCATAGATTTGAAAAGTAAAATTGAAGAGAAATTAAACCTTGGAGGAAGTGATGGGAATTAGAGAATTACAGAATAAGATAAAGGAATTTGATGTTGCTAGAGGTTGGGAGAATCATTGGAATATCAAAGATTTGCTCTTGAACATAACTGAAGAGGGTGGTGAACTTTGGAGTTTGATTAAATGGATTGATGAGGATAAGCAAAAGGAAATTGTTGTTTCTAATAAAGCTGAGGTTTCTGATTATATTGGAGATACTTTGTTTTTGATCTTGAAACTTGCGAATCAAATGGATGTTGATGCTACTGATGCTTTGAATAGAACTTTAAATGATTATGAAAAGAGAATGATACCTGAAGTTATGAAGGAGGTTGGACATGCCAATCCCTTGGCAGGTGGGGTTGATAATAAGGAGGCGTTGGAATGACAATACTAACATTAGATAAAAAAGAATTGGAAAAGAAAGTTGGGAAGATTACGAAGGAGTTGGAAGAGAAGATTACTAAGATGGGAACTCCGATTGAAGAAGTTAGTGATGATGAATTATCTGTTGAGGTTTTTCCGAATAGGCCTGATTTGTTGTCTCTTGGAAATTTTTCTAAGGCTATTAATCAATTTAATGGTGTTGGTAAGATTGCGAACTTTAAAATTAATAAGCCAGAGAAAGATTATGTTGTGACTATCGATAGTTCTGTGAAGGCTGTTAGACCGTATACTGTTTGTGCAATTGCTAAGGGGTTGAAGTTTACTGAAGAGAAGATTAAGGAAATAATTGATGTTCAAGAGAAGTTGCATAATTCGATTGGGCGAAAGAGGAAAAAGTTAGCGATTGGAATTTATCCTCTAGATAAGATTGCGTTGCCTATTAGGTTTGTAGCGAGGAAGCCTGGAGATATAAAGTTTTTACCTTTGGAGGCTAGTCAGGAAATGACTGGGACGCAGATTCTTCGAGGACATCCTACGGGGAGGGAGTATGCACATTTGCTCGAGGGTGCAGAAGTTTTTCCTATTTTTATTGATGCTAGTGATAAGATTTTGAGTATGCCTCCGATTATTAATTCTCATGAGACTGGGAGGATTGATGAGAAGACGCATGAAGTTTTTATTGAATGTTCGGGACATAATTTGGCTTATTTAAAAAAGTGTATGAATATTATTATTGCAACAATTTCTGAGATGGGTGGGAAGATTTACGAGATGAATATTAAGGATTCGAAGGAGGGGAATTTTGTTTCACCTAATATGTCTTGTGAGGAATTGGAATTTAAAATTTTAGATATTGAAAAGACGCTTGGGATAAAGTTGAGTGAGAAGGAAGTAAAAAATTATTTGGGTCGGATGGGTATTGGTTGTGAGAATAGGAAGGGGAAATCGGTTGCATTAATTCCTGCTTATCGAACAGATATTTTGCATTGGATTGATTTGACTGAGGAGATTGCGATTGCTCATGGTTATGAAAATTTTGAACCGGAGATTCCTAATATTTCAACGATTGCGTTTGAAGATCCTGTTGGGAAGACGAAGAGGGTCATAGGTAATATTCTTGCAGGGTTGGGATTTTTGGAGACGTCTTCGTTTCATTTGACGACGAAGAAAGATATTAAGAAGATGCATTTTGATTATAATGATTTTATTGAGGTGGAGGATTCGAAGACGGGGAGGGATGTTCTTAGGATGGATGTACTGACGAATCTTTTGAAGATTTTGTCGGAGAATTCAGATGCAGGATATCCTCAGAAAATTTTTGAGATGGGGACGGTTTTCTCTAGGAGTGATTTAGAAAATTCTGCAACTGGAGTGGATGAGATTGAGAGATTAGCTATTGCGTTTATTGATGAGAAGCCTAACTTTATGGAATTAAAGCAGGCGGTTGATTATTTATTTAAGATGCTTGGGAAGGAGTATACTTTGGAAAATGTTGAGAATTCAAATTATATTATTGGACGGTGTGGGAAGGTTATTGTTGAGGGGAAAGATGTTGGTTTTATTGGCGAGGTTGCTCCAAGGGTTTTGAAGAATTGGAAACTTAAAATGCCTGCAACTGCGATAGAAATTGATTGGGGGTTTTTGTTTCAATAAACTTATAAACTTCTTAGCTTGATTAAGTAAATGAGGGTGTCGTATATTATCTCGGGGATAGTGATTATTTTGATGATTTTGGTTGGAGTTCTTTTTGTTTTTGGAGATGAGGTTTTACGAACAGCAGATAGTATAATGTCTCCAGAGGATAGCTCCAACCAAGAAAATATTGTGGAAGCTGAGGAGGGTGAAGGAATGGAAGAGACTGGTGGAGCTAAGGGAGTTGAAGGTTCGGATGTTGGAGAGAATGATTTTGAAGGTTCGGATGTTGGAGAGAATGATTTTGAAGAAGTAGGAGGGTCTAATTGTAAGATGCAGCAAATTCAATATTCTTTGAGGAATTTTAAGACTGATGTGGCGTGTACGGATACTGATGCTAATGGATGTATTAGGGTTGTTGTAAGTTGTTCTGTAGAGGTTTACAGCTTTGATAAAGAGGTTGATATTTTTGGAATGAGATATTCCTTGGTCGATTCCGAAGATAATGAGTTAGATTTTGAGTTGATTGAAAAAGAAGTTGGATTCGAGACACCAGTTGTTTTTTCGATAGAGTTTATTAGGAGTGATATCTCGGGTGTCGATGAGGATTTGACTTGTCCGTTTACTGTGGAAACAGTTCCTCGAAGAGAAGTTTGTAGTTAGATGTGTTATCCGAAATAGCCTCGTTCTCGTGGACTAATATCTTCTTCGATATTCTCTTCGAATTTTTCGATAATTCTATTAATTATTTCCTTTAAATTTTGCCATTCATTAAAAGCGATATTGATGAATTCTGCTTCGGATTGTTCAGAATAAATTGTATCTAATTTTATAGCATTAATTTGTAATTTTGAAAGTTTTTGGTAAACATCTTTAATTTTTCTCTTGGTATCTTCGTCTATTTTTCTTAATGCAGAAAATATGAACATGGGGGTTGTTGTTGGATTGATAAGGGTTTCAAATAAATGCATGTAGGCGGACAGTTTTTCGTTGATTGTTCTCCTGACTTCTCTAACTAAGAATGTAGGTTCTTTTTCTATTGTTTTTTCTATGTCGAAATCTTCTAATAGCTTATTAAACTCGGGTAATGCGTATTTCTGTTTTGGTTTGTCGTAAGCTGTTGTGAGGTTAAAATCTTCATCTTCCATGATTAGTTCATCAAGAAAGCATTTATAAATTTAAGGGATGGGGGATTATAATACCCTACCTAATCTATCTTGAATTGGGCGGGGCATGCTATGCCTGATTAGCTCAGTTGATAGAGCGTCGCATTGGTAAAGACTCTTTGAGAAATCCAAAAATGCGGAGGTCGTGGGTTTGATCCCCATGTCAGGCTTAATTTATACACTAATTGACTTATAATATATTGTTGTTAATTTTAAGGTGTGTTTTTTAGTGTGTTGGATAAATTTAAGATTTATTCGTACAATAATTTAATTCGAAATATATAATTATTTAATTAAAATATTTATTAAAATTCCTTGTATTATTGAAGCTATGGCTAATACGCAGTAAAGCACGATTATATATTTCAATGAGAAATAAAAAATCAATAGCGGGAAAAAGGAGATTACAATTGCTTTGCTATATATGTAAGTTGCGACTAGACCAGGGTTTAGCCCATGGTTTTTTAGTTTTGCGAGAAGAGGATACCAAACAAAAAGGGGACCTACAGATAACACTCCTGCAAGAACCATAAGCAACCATTTTAGAATTCCTTTTTTTGTTGAAAACTTTGTTACTCTTTCTGGAGTTATAAAATAATTACTAATTGTAATTAATATAAAAACTAATACGAATGCTGGAATTATTTTTAGTAACAAATCTAGAAATGTACTTGAGGCAGAAAAAAATAATTTTTGATTGAAAACTAGCAAAGAAAGGTAGAGTGCAAACACGACTAGAAGAAAATAGCGTTGATTGGATTTATTTTTATTTTTCATATTAGATTAAGTATGGTGATTGTTATTATCGCGACTATAATTGAAAATACGAACGAGAGAATATTCCTTATTATCGCAAATTTTTTCCCAAAAAAGTGAGTTTCTAATGGCAAGGTTAAAACTCCTACACTAATAAATGAAACCATAAAAGCAGTTATAGCAACTAGGCTTACTCCCTCAGAAAGCATTTCTCCCCCTAAAATATAACTTATTGCAGGTCCTCCTATAGAGATGCTTCCCGCAATACTGCCAATCAGAGGGTCTAAAAGAATATTATCTTTGAAAATATTTGCATAAAATTCCTTAGACAAAAATTGAGTTAGGATACTAATAAGCATAATCATTCCTATAAGAATTGGAAAAATTCTTGCTATACTTTTTGCAGAACTTGAGGCATGTTGTTTTAGCGTTTTCTTTTTTATCACTTTTCTCTAGACAAGATGAACTATATAAATTTTCTGACAAATTTCTTTTTAATGATTTTCCCAAAAATATTATATTCCCAAACTCAAAAATCGCCAATCACTCTTGCTAAATTAAAAATTATTTTTTATATTAACTAAATTAAAATTAGTTATAAAAATTACCAGAAACCATTATAAGAAAATCCCTGTGTCAGGCTTATCTTTTTAATTTGTCTTCGTAAGAATTATTAACCTTAATAGCGTTACCTACTAAATTTGTGGTTTCGGTTCCTATGTCCCATAGCTTACTCGTCGTTTCTCCAATCCATCCGAAGTAGAGGTATGTTGCTTGAACTATGCCTTGTGGAGAGGTTAAATCTACTTGATCTGATGAAAGTATTCCTACCATAGAAAGATAAAACAAGAGACCGATTAAAACAATAATGATGCTTTTAATTAGTTGAATGTGGTGATCCATTTTAAAAATTAAGAATCCTAACAAAACTAAGATTCCAATTATAATCCATTGAAGGGCCATGTTTTGTTAAAGAATCTTTATTATAAAAATGTTTTTATATGGATGAAACTTGGAATTGTTATGGGGAGATATAAGATTTATTTATTTAGGCATGGACAGACGACGTTTAATCGGGATGGAAGGTTTACTGGGCAGATGGAGGCGAGGCTGACTGTTGAGGGAAGGAGACATGCGGAGACTATTGCGAGGAAGCTTAAGGGTGAGAAATTTCAGGTGGCGATTCATACTAGATTGTCTAGGTCGAAGGATACTTTGAAGCCTGTTTTAAAATTCCATCCGGAATGTAAATTTATTCTTGAAGATGATAGGATGATTGAGAGGAGTTATGGAGAGTTGCAAGGAACAACGCATGAGCAGTTTATTGATAGAATTGGGGAGCAAAGTTATGACTTGAGAGTTCATGGAGATGCGATTGAAAATCTTGAGCCAAATTTAAGGGAGGGGGTTGAGGAGTTTTTAGGAGAAGAAGAATATAAGGCAATTCACAGAGGGTATAATGTTGCGACACCTGGCGGGGAATCATTTAAGGATGTTGAGATGAGGGTGAAAGATTTTATTAAGGATTTAAAAAGGTTTATGAGAAAGAATAAGGTTAATGTTGCGATTTCGGCGCACGGGAATTCGATTAGATTATTTCGGAAGATTATGGAACGAGCACCTAAGAAGAATGTTGTAGGATGGTTTATTCCTTATGATAAAGTATTTGAGTATAGAGTTTGATAGGTAGATTTAAAAGTTTTGGAAGTTATACAAATTTAAGGGGTTTGAAAGGTAGATTAGAAATCTATCATACAAATTTTGTCATACTGAAAAATTTGAAAGTACCTTCGAAGAAGGTTCATAGCAATATTCAAAAAATATTGAAAGGAGGGTTAAATGAAAAATATAAGTGTATTGTTTTTAGGATTGTTCTTGTTAGTTGGATCTTTAGGATTTGTAGTTGCTGAGGAAGATGATTCTAATGTAGTTGAGATTCCTGAAGCTAGGGGAGTAGGTTTTTTTGAGGATGTTTTTGATAGGGTAGGGTTTGCTTTTATCTTTAATCGAGAACGAAAAATTGAGCGAGCTTTGGAGTTAGCTGAGAAAAGATTGGCTGAGGCTGAAGCATTTGCAGAGGAAGATCCTGAGAAAGCTGAGAAAGCTCAAGAGAGATATGGTGGTTTTGTTGCGGAGGCTGAGGAAATTTTAGAGAAAATTGAGGCGCAGAAATCAAATGATGAGGCTCGTTCGGTAAAGGATATGGAAGAGATGGCGAGGATTCAGAATAGATTTGAGAAGCATAGGGAGCAGACAGAAGAAATTCATATTCGTGCTCTTGAGAGATTTAGAAATAACGATGCTAGTGAAGAAAAGATTGAACGGTTTGAAAATTTTTATGAAAGGGCTTTGAATCGTAGTGATGATATGGAGCAAAAGGTTCTTCAGAAAAAAAAGAATATTATTGAGCAACATAAGGTTTTATCTGGAAAATCTGATGGAGAACTTAAAGTGATTTTGGAAGAGATTGAATCTAAGGAAGGATTATTAAAATCTCGAGAGGTTAGGCTTGAAAGAGTTGAACAGAGAACTGAAAGAGTTATTGTGGTTCATGAATTTGGGCTTGAGAAAGTTCGAACTCGTTTGGAGAATTCTGATTTATCTGATGAACAAAGAGTAAGGGTACAATCAGAACTTGGAAGATTGGATCAGAGGTTAGATACTTTTAAGGAAAAATCTGATGAAAGAATTGAATTTGTGAAAGGGAAATTTGATGAAGTGGAAGTCTTTGATATTGCTAGTAGTGTTACTAATTAATTTTATAGAACAAATTATTTTTATTTAGCCCTTAAGGGCTTTATTTTTATTGAATTAGTAAGTATGCAAGGTGTAATATTGAGAGTGTTTGATATTTAGTGAAATACAAAAGCTTTTAATAAAGTGAATCTTCTTATTTGAGAAAGAGAGGTGTTTTTGGAAACAAAAAGAAAATGGTGAAATTTAATGTGGTTAGTTTTGGGAGTGCTGTCGTCGACGCTTTTGTAGATACTGAGTTTAATGAGAAGAGTAATTCGTTTAGTTATCCTGCTGGTTCTAAAATTCTCGTCGACGATTTGAAGTTTGATATTGGTGGCGGGGCAACAAATGTGGCGGTTGCTTTTGCTCGTTTGGGATTGGAGACTGGCTGTGTTTGTAAGATTGGCGACGATAATAATGGGCAGGATGTTTTGAATATGTTAAAGGAGGAAAACGTTAAGTTTCTTGGATCGAAGACGAAAGGTAAAACGGGATATTCGATAATTCTCGATAGTAAGGATAGGAGTAGAACTATTTTGACTTTTAAGGGTCCTGGAAATGATATAGAATTAAGTGAGGTTCCGAAATTTAAAACTGACTGGCTTTATTTTTCTTCGGTGCTTGGGGAGAGTCTTAGGACGCAGGAGAAACTTGCGAGGAAGTTGAAAAAAGAAGGGACGAGGTTGGCGTTTAACCCAGGGGAATATTTGATTAAGAGAGAGGATTTGATGTCGATTTTAAAGTTGTGTGATGTTTTGATTTTGAATAAACAAGAAGCTGAAATGCTCTGTAAGAAATATAAGAAGAAAGGGAATTTGATGGTTTGTCTTCAGGAATTGGGACCAAGGATTATTGTTATAACTGATAAGAATAAATTGATAAGTTGTAGCGACGAGGATAAGAATTATTTTTTGAAGCCTAATAAGATTAAGGTTGTTGAGAGAACTGGGGCAGGGGATGCGTTTGCTTCGGGATTTGTTGCGGGAGTTATTGCAGGGAAGACGATTCCTGAAAGTTTGAAATTGGGTTTGAGGGAGAGTGAGTCTGTGATTAGATATTTTGGAGCTAAGAATAAATTGTTGAGGATGAAATTAAAATGATTAAGTTGAATAAGATAGTTAGAAAAGGTAAGGCATTGTTTTTAGCCTATGACCAAGGGTTGGAACATGGGCCAACAGATTTTAATGATAAGAATGTTGATCCAGAGTTTATTATAAAAATTGCTAAGAAAGGAAAGTATACTGGAATTATTTTTCAAAAGGGGATAGCAGAAAAATATAGTCGAGAGATAAAGTTAAGCAAGATTCCTTTGATAGTTAAGCTCAATGGGAAAACTAATTTGGTTATGGGTGAGCCTGTTTCTAGGCAATTGTGTACTGTCGGTGAGGCAATTAAATTGGGTGCGGTTGCAGTTGGTTATACGATTTATATTGGGAGTAAGCATGAGGATGAAATGTTGTCGGAGTTTGAAAGTATACAAAGAGAGGCGCATAAGAATGGTTTGCCAGTTATTTGTTGGATTTACCCTCGAGGAAAAGGAGTTTCTGGTAGAAAGAAAAAAGATTTGATGGCTTATGCTGCACGGGTTGGGCTTGAGATTGGTACAGATATTATTAAGATTCAATCTAATGGTAAGAAAGAGGATTTAGCTTGGGCTGTTAAAAGTGCTGGAAAAACTCGGGTTGTTATTGCAGGTGGGAAAATGAAAGATGAAAAGGATTTAATTAAGGAGGTAAGGGAATCGATGAATGTTGGATGTATTGGTTTTGCTATTGGTAGAAATGTTTGGCAGAGTAAGAACCCTTTGAAAATTTCTAATAAAATAAGGGAGGTTATTTGGAAAAATGATTGAAGTAGATTATAAGAATTTGAAGAGGTTATGTGATAAGAAGATAGTCAGGAAGTATGCTGATATGAAGGAGAGGTTCTTGTTGGAAGTTAAGGGGAATCCTTTACTTTATACTGTTTATATTAAGGATTTTGAAACTTTTGAAACTGGCTTAACGGTTATAGAATCTGGGAAAATTGGAAAGGAGTATTTTATGACTAAAGGACATAGACACAAAAAACCTATAGAAGAAGTTTATATGCTTATCGAGGGGAAAGGAGAACTTTTGATTAAGGAAAAAAATAAGATTAGAAAAATAAATATGAAGAAAGGTAAGGTTTATTTTATTCCTGGAAAGTCTGGACATAGGCTTATTAATACTGGAAAGAATCGTTTAGAAGTTTTTACAATTTATAGCAAAAATGGGGGGTATGATTATGGTTTCGAATTCTAAAGATAAAGTAGATTTGTTGAAGAAGAGTGAAGAAGTTGTTAAGTCTTTACAGTTAAAAAATGGAGGTATACTTGCAACTCCGAAAGATGCGGCTTATCCTTATATTTATACTCGGGATAGTGTTATCATTAGTAAGGCTATGAATCGTATAGGGATGGCTGATGCGTCTGAAAAATTTTATTATTTTATGAAGAAGGCTGTTAAAATAGAAAATTACAAAGAGGTTTTTCAGAGGTATACTTCTTCAGGATTGCCTTCAGTAACAAGAAAGGTGCAAAATGATAATGAAGGATTATTGTTGCATGGGATATATGATACTTATTTATATAATAAGAAAGAGACATTTTTAGAGAATATGTGGATGACTGTTGAACAGATTGTTGGGCTTATATTTTCTTATTCAAGGTCGGGATTAGTTAAAACTAATTCTAGTATTCATGAATTTAAGAAACTGGAAAAGGGATATGATCTTTGGGTTAATTGTGCTTGTTATCGAGGATTAAAAGATGCAGTAAAAATAGCTGAAATTTTAAATCATAAAAAAGAAAGTAAGGAGTGGGATAAAAAGGCAGAGAAAATAAAAAAGAATATTAAAAAAAGATTGTTCAATAAGAAACTTAAAGTTTATATTAAAAATAGGAGGTTTCCTGATTCTCCAGATATTTCTCAGTTGGCTCCATTTTATTTTGATGTTGTAGATGATAAGAAAATTTTAAGAAATACTTTGACTTATTTGCGAAAACATATTTGGGATGGTGAAATCGGAGGGTTTAGGAGATTTAGGAAATTTGAAGTTTGTGATGATTGGCATTGGTATACCGGTGGTTCTGGGAGCTGGTGTGTCCTTACTGCAATGGTCGCTAGATTTTATAAGAAGTTAAATAACAAGACAGGTTATAATGAATGTGTAAAATGGTTAAGGGATGTAGCTTTTTTTTCTGATGGATTTTTACCAGAGCACATTGCGACTAAGGAAGAATATGATGATTGGAAGGTTCATGAAATTGAATTTAATTCTAGAATTATAAATGAAATGAATAAGGCTGAAGAATCTGTTAAAAATTTTAAAGGGAAAAAGATGGTTTGTTGGGCGAATCCATTGGGTTGGAGTCATGCTGAATATATTTTGTTAAGGAAAGGAGATTTGAAATGAAACCTCTTGTTGTTGTAAATTTCAAAACGTATAGGCAAGGGAAGGAAGCGATTAATTTAGCTAAGCAGATTGAAAGAGTTGATGGGAAAATTATCGTCGGTGTGCAGGCAAGTGATGTTTATGAGATTGTTAAGAAAACTAAATTAAAAGTTTATAGTCAGCATGTGGATTATTTAGAAAAAGGACGAGCAACGGGATTTATTCTTCCCGAGGCTGTAAGGGGGGATAAGGCTATTGGGAGTTTTTTGAATCATTCGGAGCATAAGTTAGGGTTTGATGTTTTGAAAAAAACTGTTAAGAGATGTAATGAGGTAGGATTAAAGACTGTGGTTTTTGCTTCATCGTTGAGGGAAGCTTTGAAAATTGAAAAGTTAAAGCCTGATTATTTGGTAATAGAACCTCCTGAACTTGTTGGGGGAAAGGTTTCTGTTTCTGAATCTAAGCCGGAATTAATAGAGAAGATAAAGAAGAGTTTGAAAATGGATTTTCTCGTCGGTGCGGGGATTCATTCTTATGAAGATTTGAAGATTGCTATGAAACTTGGAGCGTCGGGTATTGCAGTTAGTTCGGCTATTTGTAATGTTAAGAATTCTGGGAAGGCGTTGAGGGAGTTGATTGGAAAGTGAAGGATAAATTATTGTTAAATATTTTGCATGAGGTGCAAGATAAGGAAGGTTATCTTTCTGAAAAAAGTTTGAAGAAGATTAGTGTAGAATATAATATTCCGATGTCTAAACTTTATAGCGTCGCTACATTTTATACAATGTTACGAACTAAGAAACAAGGAAAGTATGTTATAGAATTGTGCGGATCTCCGAGTTGTGTTTTAAATAAAAGTAGGGAGATAGAAAAATTTTTGGAGAGGGAGTTAAAGATTGAGATTGGTGAGACGAGTAAGGATGATTTGTTTTCGGTTTATAAGACTTCATGTATTGGGTGTTGTGATGAGGCACCTGCGATGTTGGTTAATGGGGAACCGTATACGAAGTTAACTGTTAAGAGAGTCAAAGAAATTTTAGAGGAATTAAGAAAAAATGCAAATTCTTAGAGAGACAAAATTGGAAGGGTTGAGGTTGGCTAGAAAAGTTGGGCGACAGAAAGTTCTTGAGATTTTGTTGAAGAAAAAATTAGGAGGTCGGGGTGGTGCAAATTTTCCGGTTGCAAAAAAATGGGAGACAGCACTTGGTGTGAAAGCAGATGAAAGGTATGTGATATGTAATGCAGATGAAGGTGAGCCGGGAACTTTTAAGGATAAATTTATTTTGAAGAATAATTTTGAGACGATGATTGAGGGATTGTTAATTGCGGCTTATGTTTTGAGAGCTAAGAGGTGTTTTATTTATCTTCGAGGAGAGTATGATTATTTGAGGGAAGAACTTGAGGAGAAAATAAAAGAAGTTTTGGAGAAATCTAAAATGAAAGTTTCGATTGAAATTGTTAGAGGTGCTGGGGCGTATATTTGTGGGGAGGAGACTGCGATTATACAGTCGATAATGGGGAATAGGGGTAGTTCAATGTATAAACCGCCTCATCCTACTATTTCGGGTTTGTGGGGTAAGCCTACTGTTTTGAATAATGTTGAGACATTGACTTGTGTTCCTCAAGCGTTGGTCTATGAGGATTGGAATCCTGATTATAGGTTGTTTTCTATTTCGGGAGATGTTAATCATCCAGGAGTTTATGAGTGGGAATTGGGAGTAAAGATGTCTACGATTTTGGATGTTGTCAAACCGAGGGAGAAAATTAAGGCAATGTCTTTTGGTTGTTTTGGGGGGATTATGCCAGTTAAGAAAAGTTCTTCTGTTTCTCAGGAGACTATCTGTAAGGGTAATTGTCAGCATGGTGCGTTTAGTATTATCTTTATTGGGGAGAGACATAATATCGTCGATATATGTTTGAGTATCGCAAAATTTTATACTTATGAGTCTTGTGGAAAGTGTACTCCTTGTCGGGAGGGGACGATAAGATTGGTTAATCTGCTTAAGAAAATAAAAAGTAAAAAGGTAAATGAGGGTGATATAAAATTGTTGAAGGAATTTGCAGAGCATATTCAAGAGACGAGCTTGTGTGGATTGGGACAGTCTTGTGGGAATCATATATTGACGAGTCTTAAATATTTTAAGAAAGATTATATGAGGTATATAAAATGAGGATAATTCTTGATGGGAAAAATTTGGAAGTTGATGGGGAAAAAACAATTTTAGAAATTTGTCAAGGACAAAATATTAAAATTCCTACGTTGTGTTATCATAAGAATTTATTTCCTGAGGCAAGATGTAGATTATGTTTGGTTGACCTTGATGGGAAATTGGTGACTGCTTGTTCTACTAAGGCAAAAGAGAATTCTAAAATTGTAACCTCTTCTGAAAAGGTTTTAATGGCTCGACGGAGAAATATGGAATTGATGAATCCTGGTGTTGATATTGGTAAGTTGTCGGATGATTTTGAGGCGAGGGAAATTTATGAGCAGGTTGGTTTGGATAATGAGAGATTTAAGCCGATAAAAAATTATCTTCCGGAACTTGGAGCTGCACTTGTCAGGGATAATAATAAATGTGTTAATTGTGGACGGTGTGTTCAGGTTTGTGAAAAGATACAGGCTATTTCGGCGGTTGATTTTGCGAGTCGGGCTCATAATGAACATGTGACTCCATATTTTGAAAAGCATTTGTCGGATATTGCGTGTATAAAATGTGGGCAGTGTTTGATTAATTGTCCTGTTGGGGCTATTTCTGAGAGGTCGCATTTGAAGGAAGTTGTTGAGGCGTTGAATAATCCTAAGAAGCATGTTGTTGCACAGACGGCACCGTCGATAAGAGCGGCGTTGGGGGAGCTTTTTGGTATGGAGGCTGGGACATTGGTAACGGGGAAGATGGTTACGGCTTTGAGGGGGTGCGGTTTTGATAAAGTTTTTGATGTTGATTTGGGTGCGGATATGACTATAATGGAAGAGTCTGCAGAGTTGTTGAAGAGGATTGAGAAGGGAGGACCTTTTCCCATGATTACGACTTGTTGCCCGAGTTGGATTTTGATGATGGAACATTTTTATCCCGAGTTGATTCCTAATATGTCGACGTGCAAGAGTCCTCATGAGATGTTGGGGATGCTTATTAAAACGTATTATGCCGAGAAGGCAAATATAAATCCTAAAGATATTGTCGTTGTAAGTATTATGCCTTGTGTCGCGAAGAAGTTTGAGTCTACTCGTCCCGAATTGAATACTGAGGTAGATTATGTTCTTACGACGAGAGAGTTGGGGAGGTTGATTAAGCAAAGGAAAATTGATTTTGTTAAACTTGAAGATGAGGATTTTGACCCGACTCTTGGGATTGCGAGTGGGGCTGGGGATATTTTTGGAAATGCTGGAGGGGTGATGGAGGCGGCTTTGAGGACTAGTTATGAGATTGCTACTGGGAAGAAACTTAAGAAAGTTGAGTTCGATAATCTTCGGAATTTTAAAGGGATAAAAACTGGTTCGATTAAATTGAATAATAATGTAATAAAATATGCTTGTGCAAGTGGTGGGGCGAACATTAGAGAGTTGTTGAAGAATAAGGATAAGTATCAATTTTTAGAGATGATGGCTTGTCCTGGAGGATGTATTGGAGGGGGGGGACAGCCAATTTATTTTGATGATAAGGTTTTGGAATTGAGAAGTAAGGCGTTGTATGAGCAGGATTCAAAAAGGGAATTTAGGAGGTCTCACGAGAATCCGATTGTTAAGGAAATTTATAAGAAGTATTTGGGGAAACCGTTGAGTAAGAAAGCGGAGAAGTTGTTGCATACGAGGTATCGGGAGAGGGATGGGTTTTGAGTTGGTGGTAGATAGATTTAAGATGTTCTTTTTCTTTTTAAAAATATGAAATGGGGAATTCCTCCGCTAATTAAAGTTTATGAAGCTTTAGGTAGTATCGCCGATAAGAGGATAGAAATTGATGGATTAAAAGCCAAAGTTTATTCTTCGAGTAAGGGGAAATTTTATAATGTAAGGTACGAATCTGAAACTAATTCTATTATGGTAAATGACAATGGCTCGTATTATAAAGGATATTTGGGATATCCTGCAATTGCGTATTTGATGAAAATTGGAGAGCTTGAGTTTTCTGAAGAATATGCTGATGCTTTAGCGGGAATTGAGTGGAAGGATATCAATGTCAGGTTTAAGAATGATTTTTCTAAAACACAAAAGTATGTGGACGAGATAGTTGAAAGTAAGGGTTTGAATTTAGGTCATTTCTATGATTATTTGGAAAGAGTTTTAGAGCAGATTAAATCAAAGGATTTGAATTTGTTGGGAAAGAAAGAAGGTCCGCCTAAGGGATACTGATTTCTACAATTCTAGATAAATAGTTTTTTAAACATCCTAAGCCTTTCGTTTCCATGAAAGTTTCTAAGGGTGGTAAGATTATTGCTATTGATTTGGGGGGGACGAATATAAGAGTTGCTCTTATTAAAAACAAAAAAATTCTAAAATATCATAAGGAAAAAACTCCAAAAACTTTGAAGGATATTAATACTAAAATTTTTGAGTTTGTTGAGAGTTATATATCTGATGATGTGAAAGGTATTGCTGTTGCGGTTCCGGGTTTGTTTAAGGAGGGGGTGATAAAAACTTTACCGAATTTACCTATAAGGAATTATAATTTGGGAGGAGTATTAAAAAATAAGTTCAAAGTTCCAGTTGTTATTAGGAATGATGCGGATTGTGTTGCTCTTGCTGAATTGGAACTTGGATGTAAGAAGAAGAATTTTATTATTTTGACTCTGGGGACTGGGATAGGTGGAGGGATTATTATTGATGGCAAACTTTATCATGGGGAAGGATATGGAGGAGAGCTTGGGCATATTGTTTTGGATGGTGGTAAGGATTTTGAAAGTTTGGCGGCGTCGAAGAGATTGCGAAGTGTGACGACTAAGGTATTTGGAGAGTCGAAATTGTTTAATGAATTAATAAAAATGAAAGATGTAAGAGCTAAGAAAATATTAGAAGAGTTTACGAAATATTATGGACAGGGGATTGCGTCGCTTGTTAATTGTTTTGATCCGGAGGTTGTTATTTTAGCTGGAGGTGTTAGTGAATGTGGAAATGAGTTTTTGAAAATGGTGAGGAAACATTCAGCTAAGTATTTTCATTTTCCAAAGAAGACTCCAATTTTATGGAGTAAGTTAAAACATCCCGGAGTTTTGGGGGCGAGTTTGTATTTTGAGTAGGAGCTATGTGATATATGTCTGTGGATTGTATACTAATTACTTACACAATCCTCTATCATTGGGAACCCTTGTACCCTCAAAAAAAATTAACTTTGCCCACCCAACAAAAGGAACCTTAAACAATGCTTTTCCAACAAGTCTATCTTCTTCAATAATTTTTTCAGAACTTAACTGTCTAGAGTTAGTTTTATAATTATCTCCTTTCGTAGAATAAGTATCTCCAATCTTGATAACTCGATGAATCAAAGGATTTGCACTACCTCCATTAAAAATAATTACATCTCCTATCTCGATGTTCTTAGCCTCAACGACGAAAATCATATCTCCTTTGTTAATCCCGTTTTTAAAATCCCAACCAACTGTATCCTCTAATGTTATTCCATAATCTTCATAGACCTGACTTTCAAATGTATTCTCGAATCCTGCGTCGTGATGATACATAGAACAGCTTTCAACAATTACTAATGGCAAACTCGTTCCAGTTACGAAAGAAAGTCCTGAGAAAAAAACAAATTTTATAATGATAAACGCCAACAACAATGTAACAGCGAAAGAAATCCAACTGTCTTCATGTAAAAAGTCCCAAAATTTTTTCCAATATTTCTTTAGATTCTTCATCAAAGGTAAAAACAAATTTGCTTTATAATTATATCTTTTTCATAACTCTTGTTAAGTCGTGCGAGCGGAATGAAATGGGTGAGAGCCTGCAAGGCGGTACTGAGCCGAAGGAGTTTTCTTTTGCTATTAAAAAATTTAAATCTTTTATTTTAAAGGCGGGATGGAAATGCGTGCTTTCGTTTTTTTCTAAAAAAGAAGATAAATTTATTAACGAATTTCATTAAACTATATTAAGATGATTGAAAAACGAAAAGGATTGATATTTGCAGTATTATCTTCAATTCTATTAAGTCTTTCTTACATATTCTTTACAATTTTGTTAAAAACCGAATCTATTTCTAAAGTCTTGTTTTATTGGTTTTTGATTGCGTTTATTATTTCTCTAATTTTTAGTTTAAAAGAAAACTTTAAAATTTTAAATGAAATTAAAAACAAAAAATTTCCTTTGATTATTCTTGGATTAGCTGAGGGATTAGCTTCAATTTTGTTTTTGACAGGATTAAAGAGTGTCGGACCAGTTTTGACTTCATTTATAACTCAGTTCACATTTATCTTTGTATTAATATATTCCATTATATTATTAAAGGAAAAATTCAATCTTCTTGAATTTCTGGGAATAATCTTTGCAATCGTAGGAGTTTTTATAATTAATTGGAACCAAGGAATTTCTGTTGTAAAAGGAAGTTTTTTAGTTTTATTGGCTTCTTTTCTCTTTGCCACTTCTTCTTTTGTGGCTAAAAAATATATCAAAAATATATCTCCAAAAACAATTAACCTAGTTAGATTATTTTTTATTTCTCTTTTTGGATTAGTATATTCATTTATTCAAAAAACTAATTTAACATTTGATGCGAACAGCATCCCCATAGTGATATTTGGGTCTTTCTTTTGTGCATTTTTAGGTTTTGAATTATTCTACAACTCCTTAAAATATTTGAAATTAGGAACTTCCAACACAATAAGGGCCTTATCCCCAATCTTTACAATATTTCTTGCATTTTTTATTTTTTCAGAGATTCCTAATTTCGTTCAGATTATAGGAAGTTTTTTAATATTGATTGGAATTTTATTATTAATAAAATGGCAGAAAAAATAAAAACGATACTTTTTGATTTGGGGGGTGTTTATCTTAATAGGGGTATTTGGATATTCAGAGAAGATTATCTTGTTAAAAATTTCAATGTTACAAATCAGCAAGTAATAGATGTAATGATCAAAAAATACTATAAACCATATTTTTCTGGGAAGATGTCTGAAGAAGAATTTTGGGAAAAAAGCTTAGAAGATTTAAATATTAAAGCAGATTGGAAAGATTTAAGAAAAAAATTATTAGATTCTTTTGAACCCCAAAAGGGAATGCCCGAACTTATTCGGAATTTAAGAAAATCTTATCGGGTTGGACTTTTGTCTGACCAAACAAAAGAATGGTGGCCATACTTAGATAAAAAATACCAAATTTCAAATGATTTTGATTTCACAATAATTTCTTATAAAACTGGTTTCCATAAACCTCAATCTGAAATTTATGATATAGCTATAAAAGAATCAGGATGTAAACCTGATGGAATTTTATTCATAGATGATTTAGAACACAATTTAGAGCCTGCAAATAGTTTAGGAATGAAGACACTCTTGTTTGAAAATCCGACTCAAATAAAAGAAGATTTGAAAAGAAAAGAAATATAAATCAGAAAAATTTGGTGAAGCCTAGACTATGTGTCTGAAGGACTAGCACGTTTTTGTTTGGAGTAGGAATATATATTGGAAATTTAAACTTTTAGTAGAAGAAAAAAGCCGAAGGCTTAGTTAAATTTTCACGTTAATAAATTTCTCCGCAGGAGACTATATATCTGAAGGACGAGGGGGATTTTTCGTTTAAACACCATATCTTGTTGGTTGAACCATTGAAAGAAGATATCCTCTATCCTCTGTGGTGGTAAGAAGTTCAGTTCTAAAGCCCACATCAGATAATAATTTTGTAATAGTCCATTCTGTAAACTTTACTGATCTTGATAGCAATATCTGTTCGTCTTTTTCCAATGTGAAATTTTCAGAACCGATTTTTACATTTGAATTCTTTTTCAAGATTACTTTAACTTCCACTTGATTCAATTTATCATTCCAAGAAACATCATATTCAGTATCATTTCTTTTTATTCCAACGTTGTCTGGGATAAAATAAAGGAAATTCTCAGGGAGTTTTCCTTTGTAGTGTGGAAGAATTTTGTTTATTTTTGAAAAATTTGTTAATTCAACCCCTAGGATAAAAAAGTCTTCCGAAGACATAGAATCTCTAAAGTTTGTTAAAACTCTTTGTCTGTCAGAATGGTTTCCTAATGTGCTTCCAAGAAACAATAATAAGTTTGAATAACCGTCTTCTTTTAATTCAAACATAATGTCTGAAAAATTTCCCATTTCGAAATCTAATTCAATTGGTTTAATTTGAATATTTTTGTATTTATTTTTAACAAATTTTTCTGCCATACTTAACATATTTGAGCTTATGTCTATTGGGACATATCTTAATTGAATGTTTTGTTCGGTTAGAATATCTAAAATTGGAACTACTGGTTCTCCATTCCCACAACCAACATCAATAATGTTAAGTTTTTTGCAATTTGGAAAACTAGAAATAAAATTATTTATCTTCTTTCTTAATAATTCAGCTTCAACAGAATTAATTCCATTAATTTTATCACTTCTTTGTTTTACTATTGCATCCCAATTTTTTGCCCCTTCATCTAAATAGGCAAATTTAAGAGGAATTTCACCTCTTCCCTTAATGGATGCAATAAGTTCGTATTGTTGTTTTTTGGTAAGCATAATAATTTGATTAAGATACAGGGTTTAATAAAGTTTTCTTTTAAAAGTCAGTAAGGATAAAAATCTCCCTCTTTTTGTTTCTTTTTTTCTAAAAAAGAAGTTAATTTTTGATGTTTATTGGAATATGGCGAAACCTGCAAAAATATAAATTAGAAAAAAATTGGGTGTAACGAAATGACTAGCGCATTTATTTTTTGGGAAGTATATATTAGAGATTTAAATTTTTAACAGAAGAAAAAAAGCCGAAGACTCAGTTCAAAAAATATTTTTCGTTCTTATTCTTTATTATGGGCTTTCCTTAATTTTATAAATTTGATTTTTCCATTTTAAAAAATGAAAGAAGGATTAGTGGTAAATTCCAGTTTCTAAATTTATCTTCTTGCATCTTTTCTTTTAAAGGGTGGCTTAGAATTATTATCAGATAATATTTCATATAAATGAGGTCTACGATAAGCATCTCCCCAAATTTCTTTTTTCCTATATTCTCGCAATTCACTTAAATTAAATTCAGCTATAAAAATATTCTCAGAACTATCACCCATCACTATAAGCGGACTGTATTCCTCTCCTTTTTTTCGCATACCATCAAATGCCACTGATTTTCCATTAAACCTTGGATAATTTGCCATAGCCACACCAACCATATTTTCAAATCCTCTTGATTGGAATTGTGCAATACGATTATTTTCGAGTATACATGCATTTGGAACAAGAATTAACTCAGCTCCATGTAACATTAAAATTCTTGCTACTTCCGGGAATTCCCTGTCATAGCAAATCATAACACCAATTTTAACTATTCCTTCGCTAGTTTTTAATTCTGCAACAGGGAATTTTTCTCCTGCTACAAACATTGACTCCCAACCTTTATCTACTAAATGGGTTTTACGATAATGAAGAACCGTTTTACCATTTGCATCAATTAATGTGGCAGTATTGTAAAACTCTGTTTTTCCTTGGTTGGATTCTAAAAATGTAAAAACTATAGCTATCCCAATTTCTTTTGCTAGTTTTGAATATCTTTCATATTCTTTATGTCCAACCCATATTGATTTTTCTTTCCATACATGGCGTTTTTCTTTATCAGTTGGATATTCTTCATACCCAATAGTCCACATCTCAGGGAATAATGCAATATCTACTCCCTTCTTTTTTGCAATTACTAACGCTTTTTCTGCTTTAGAAAAAAGTCTTTCTTTGTTATTTGCACCATCTAACTGTAATAAGGCTATTTTAATTTTATGATCCATATAATAAAAAACATTTGTTTAATTTATAAATAAATCGTTTTCTAGTACCTGTTAACAGTTTTCATATTTATCCTAATTCAAAAACTCAAAACTCAATTGCCTTGCCCCCAAATATAAAAAGCAATTAGCTCACGGAGGACACGGATCAAGACAAGAAGATTTCAAATATATATCTATAAAACTCAAATAACCCTAGCTTAAATATCCCCAAAATCCGTGTACGCCGAAGGTGTCGTGTAATCCGTGAGCCATATTTCCCCTGCCCCCATGTATTCTAAATTCTATCTTGGTTAGCAAGTACAAAACAACAGCCTTGCACAATAAATCCAATTTCGCACAATAAGAAAACATTTTAAAGGAAGAAGATTTTAAAAGACTAGCTAATCTCTACATTGAAAAGTTCAAGAGGTTATCTAAGGCAAATAAGAAAATGGCAAAGAAAAAAGAAGAATCAAACGGAACAATCAAACTAAGAGTTGTAGAAGCATTGCAAGACGACGCCTACAAAGGGATAGTCAGAATTGACGCAGATTTAATGAAAGAACTCCAACTTGAAAGAGGAGATATTATTTTTATAAAAGGGGGCAGAGAAACTTACTCCATAGTGGATAGAGCATATCCTGCAGATATGGGTGAGGAAATTATTCGAATGGATGGTATAGTTAGGAAGAACTCTAAAACTGGAATTGGAGAACAAGTAGAAATTAAAAAGGCAAGAATAAAAGAAGCAAAGAAAATAACAATTGCACCTGCCCAACAAGGTATTCGGGTTCAAGGAGACCCTGAAAATTTTAAAAAAGGACTTTTAGGAAAACCAGTTATAAAAGGAGATATAGTTGTTATGGGTGGAACTCAGCGTCGACAAGATTTGATGTCTGATGGATTTGGAGATTTATTTGGAGGAGATATGGGAGAGATTTTTAGTCAAATGGGATTTGGAGGTATGTCTGGGGGATTAACTCAAGTTAGGTTCGCGGTTGTTTCTACAAACCCAAATCAACCTTGCATCATAACAGAAAACACGGAAATAATTCTAAGTCCAAAAGCAGTAGACATCTCGGAAGAATCCATTCCCCAAATAACTTATGAAGATATCGGAGGGCTAAGGGAAGAAGTTAAGAAAGTTAGAGAGATGGTTGAGCTTCCATTAAAGCGACCAGAGATTTTTTCGAGATTAGGAATTGAACCTCCTAAAGGAGTCTTACTTTACGGACCTCCTGGAACTGGTAAAACTCTTTTAGCAAAAGCTATAGCAAACGAATCTGAAGCACATTTCATATTATTAAATGGTCCAGAAATTATGTCCAAATTTTATGGGGAATCCGAAAAGAAAATCCGTGAGATTTTTGAAGATGCGGAAAAGAACGCTCCCTCAATTATCTTCATTGATGAAATAGATTCACTTGCACCTAAGCGGGAAGAAACTGGTGGAGAGGTTGAGCGAAGAGTAGTTTCACAATTATTAACTATGATGGATGGGCTGAAAACTCGTGGAAGGGTTGTAGTTATAGGGGCAACTAATCGTCCGAATTCCCTCGACCCGGCATTAAGACGTCCAGGACGTTTTGATAGAGAAGTAGAAATATCTGTCCCTGATAAAACTGGAAGACTTTCTATTTTAAAAATTCATACTCGAGGAATGCCTTTGACAAATAAAGTTAATTTAGATGAAATAGCATCGAAGACTCACGGGTTTGTTGGAGCCGATATTAATTCTTTGGCAAAGGAAGCTGCAATGATTGTTCTTCGAAGGAATCTCCCGAAATTTAATCTTGAAGAGGACAAAGAAATCCCTCAAGAAGTTTTAGAGGAATTAAAAGTTTCACAGAAAGATTTTGATGAAGCGTTAAAAGTTGTTAGACCTTCAGCGATGCGAGAAGTTCTTGTAGAAACTCCAAATACTAAATGGGAAGACATCGGTGGAATTGATGGTGTCAAGAGAGATTTGAAGGAAGCAGTAGAATGGCCATTAAAATTTCCAGCATCATTTACGCGAATGGGGATTAATCCTCCAAAAGGAGTTTTGCTTTATGGACCTCCGGGAACAGGTAAAACTCTTTTAGCAAAAGCCGTCGCCAATGAATCAGAAGCAAATTTTATTCAAGTAAAAGGTCCAAGTCTATTGAGTATGTGGGTAGGGAAGTCTGAGGAAGGAATTAGGAAAATATTTGAGAGAGCAAGGCAGGTTTCACCTTGTATAGTTTTCTTCGATGAAATAGATTCTCTTG
>JAGLIS010000024.1 GCA_023142835.1 Candidatus Pacearchaeota archaeon
AAGCCCTCCTAAAAAATAAATCAAAACAAAAATAGGAATCAATAACAAAAGTAACAAAAACTGCGGATATAAAAAAGACATTTGCATCATCTTCTACTAGTCCTCTGTTTTAAAAAAGAAACGAGAGGGACAACAGGAGACTCATTAGTAGTCAATCCAAGCAAATCTATATTTGAATCCAAAAAAAGTTTTTCTACAAGATGCTTTTGTCTAAGTGTTGAAATACTATATCTCTCCGAAGCAATTTTTGGATCAACAAGAATTTGATTCCTTGAATAAGGATCTTCTAAAACTAACGGAGATAGATTTGCGGGGAGTCCCTCGTCTAAAAGATCCCTTACCATAATCGCAATAGTCTCAAATTTAGCAGAAAGTACCTTCAACGGTTCTCCACAACTTTTATTTAAATGAATAAAATCAGAAACAAAAATAATCACTGAAGAAGATTTTATCAACCTCAATAAAAACTCAACCATATTTTGAAAATTAAAGTTCCCTCCATAAAGTGTTAAATCTGACAAACAACTATTCATCAAATAAAGTTGGTTACGTGAATTAGATGGAGGGATAACTTTAACAGCATTATCTGTCCACATAATTAATCCTACATTATCATTAGAATTAAGTATTAAATGACCCAAGGCTGCAACAATCTCTGCCGCATATTCTGCTTTTAATTTATCTGAAGAACCAAACATCATACTATTACTCACATCGACCACAAAGTAAAAATCAAGATCCCTCTCTTCAATATACTGTCTAGCCAAAAGAGTATTCGCCTTCAAACTTGCTTTCCAATCAATAGACGAAGCATCTTCATCAGGATTAAAATCCCTATAACGATCAAACTCCAAACCCTTCCCCCTAAAAATCGTCCTATATAGAATCCTCTTAAGTTTAAATTTTTTCATAACACGTTCAAGCTCAGATACAACTTTGGCAAAATCAACTTTTAATTTAGGTTCCATCTTAATTTATTATGCACTAAGGGGCACTAATCTTTTCTAAAATCGAATTTATTATTTCTTCTGTTGAAATCTTCTTTGCCTCAGCCTCATAGTTCAAAATAATTCTATGTCTCAAAATATCAAAAACAACCTTTCGAACATCCGTAGGAATAACATAATCCCTACCATTCATTAGTGCCTCAGCTTTAGAAGAAATAAACAAAGCTATTGATGCTCGGGGACTTGCCCCATAATCAATATAATTTGCAAGCTCAAAATTATGATTTCTTGTCTCACTAACAATCCTCACAATATATTCTTTAATAGCATCAGAACTAAATACTTCTTTTACTCTTTCCTGAAACATTATAATTTTTTCCGGCGACAAAACACTTTTCAAATCATAATCTTCAAATTTTTTTAATGTAACATTCACATCTAAAATACCTACCTCCTCTTTAAACTCAGGATATGAAATTAGCAATTTGAATAAAAACCTATCCACTTGAGCCTCAGGAAGAGAATAAACTCCTTTAGTCTCTACTGGATTCTCCGTCGCCATAACAAAAAAAGGTTGTGGCAAAGGATACGTTTTCTTTGCAAGAGTAATCATCTTCTCCTGCATTGCCTCTAACAGTGCGGACTGGGTTTTTGGCGGAGCCCGATTAATCTCATCAGCAATAACAAAATTTGTAAAAAGAGGTCCCTTTAAAACTTCAAAACCTTTCTTAGGAGTATAACTTTCGATACCTGTTAAATCTGATGGAAGCAAATCAACAGTAAACTGAACTCTCTTCATATCACAACCCATTATCTTCGCCATAGATTTAACAATCAAAGTCTTTGCAGTTCCAGGAACTCCTTCAACCAAAACATGACCATTACAAAGAATCGCTCTAATAATCCCCCTTATAACCTCCTTCTGACCCACGACAATCTCGGACATCTCTTTTTCTATTTCCTCAACAAGTTCCTTAACATCACCATTCATCTTATTTAGATATAATCTCCCTCCTGAGGTTTATTAAGTTTTATTCTTTTATAAATATATATAATAATCCCTAAAATAAAAACAAACAAAACCGGAAAAATTAAATAATAAAAAATAGAATCCATTATATATCCTCCCCAGCTAACATTCTCATTCGAAGTTATCGTCTCCTTACATGCACTAATTACTTCCTCAGATTTTTTTAATGCCTCATCTATCTTCCCTTGACTAAATAAAATTTTAGATTCCTCAACAGCCTCAGTTAATTCTATACATTGAGGATTCTCTGCAATAAATTTTTCTGTAAAAATAATCCTATTTTCTACTTCAGTAACATTCGTTTTATTTAAATAAATATAAAAAGATGCCCAGTCAGAAAATTTTGGTGCACTTACATTTGCAAAAATATTTGCCTTATACTTCCCTGACTTATCAGTATTTGCATAAATATTCATAGTGATATTTTTAGATTCCCCCAATAATAATTGGTCAATATAATCCTCTGCAAAAGAAACACTCACGTCATCAGTCCATTCATTATTAAAACTAATTTCACTAGTGAGATTAATTCCTTCCAATGCTGTCAAACCCTCGTTCTTTATCAATAAAGGAATTTGTATGTGGGGCTCTTCATGAATCATAACATCACCGTTAGGAAATATTATCTTTAAAGAATAATATTTAATTTCTGTCCTTGTTCCACTACTACCTCCTGAAGAAGGAGTAGGTTCTGGTGTCGTCGAAGGAGTCGTAAATGTTACCTTAAAATTATTACTCGTCGCATTACTCAAGCCATAATTTGTCCCATTATAATCTATCGCAGTTATATTTAACATTTCAGTAGTTGCACTATTCGGTGCAGGAATAGTTAACACCCAACCACTCGAAACACTTGCCCAAGGAGAACAAATTATACTCAAAGAATTATTACTCAAAACACTAAAATTAACGGTCTGATTATAATACACGTCGTCATAATCTATATCAGAAAAAAGCCCACTAATATCTACACTAATTGGTAAATTATAAGTTGCCTGCTGAGATCCTATTGCCCCGCTAAAACTAACTGGAAAATTTGTATGACTTACATTAGCACTCCAATTTACAGTAGTATTCATTTCAGTCCTATTTACAAGATTAAGATTTGAAGGATAAGTAATCAGTGTTAAATTTGTAAAATTACCATAAGTCTCGTCAGTAAAATTCGGCGTGAACTCCCAAGTCAAATTTGTATCGTTCCCATAATAACTCAAATTATATCTCAAAACACTATCAACATAAAACTCACAAGTCAAATTATCTCCAACAGAATGATTCACCCTAAAAGTTAAATTCGTAGTTTCATTCTCAGATAAAGAAAAATTCTCAGACAGCGAAGGAAAAGTCACATTTGGCAAATCATAAACGAATATCCAAAAATCTCCTGAATCAGTATTATTGGAAGAGTCATTTACAGTTATATTCAAATGATATTTCCCCGCATATGACTGATTAAAAGTCATATTCAAAATTCCTGAAGTCGTATTAAAAATCGTTTCATTATCATTTATAAAATTAGTCCCAGAAATAAAGTCATATGAAAAATCTAAAACACCTGAAGTATCATTACCATCTTCCTCATCACTAGCATTTATATCGAAGTAAAAACTTCTATTTATCGTGGAGGTTTGATTTGTAAGACTC
This sequence comes from Candidatus Pacearchaeota archaeon, assembly GCA_023142835.1. Classification (GTDB taxonomy): domain Archaea; phylum Nanobdellota; class Nanobdellia; order Pacearchaeales; family GW2011-AR1; genus JAGVXH01. The sequence continues at coordinate 3,622 of JAGLIS010000024.1, forward strand.
ATCAAAACAGGACTATCATCCACACCCAATATTGTAAGATTAAAACTCGTCCAATTACTCTCACCACCTTTATCAGTAGCATTTACAGTCACAGTATAATTTCCAATATTAATTTGTTCAGAAGTAAAGGTTGCTAAATACTTTGAATAATTCCCCCCAAAATCCTCGTGATAATTAAAACTAAAATTAATTGCTTCCCCTACCACACTAATATTCTCAATAGTCACCGTAACATTCAGAGTTTCATTATAAACCGTTTTATTTATTATTAAAAAATCTTCATCATAAATATCAATATATAATTTAGTAGCATCCCCCTCGTTAGCAGTTACAGCATTAGTAGTTACATTCCTTGAAGCACCCTCCACAGATAGCGAGTCATTCTTAACCCAAGGAGCACTATTCACATTTGAAATATTAAAACTAAAACTTGTTACATTCGTTAAATATCCGTCGCTGGCAGTTATATTAAATTCCCAGAGACCAACATCTTGCTTCCAAGGCGTAAAATTAATTATTCCCGCACCTGTAAGATTAAAGTTCTGAAAAGCAGTAGTATTTATAAAACTTAAAACATCACCGTCGCTATCATTCGCCCAAGCTTCTCCAGTTAAGTTAGTTAAATTCAGAAAAAATGATTCCGTCGTACTCAAAGTTGAATTAACAGTTATATTAAAACTATAAGAAGTTTGACCCCAATAAGGAAAATTATTATTGAGAATTGTTAAATTAAATGATTTAGAACTGACAACACCATCCCCATCTGTAGCATTTACATTAATAGTATAATTCCCTTCCTCAGTTTCATTCGCTGTAAATTCTATTTTTGCCGTAGTCTCATTAGTAAGTTTCTCTCCACTAATAACTGGCATAGATAAAATACTTAAATTAAAATTAGAAAGACTCAAAGACTGACTCAGATTTGACCGATTCAAAATTTCATAAGTAAAATTTGTAGTCTCATTATATCCATCTTGTTTATCTGGGACAACTAAATCATTATCCAAAACACTTAAATTAATTCTCTCTGCCTTCGATATCGAAGTAGTAACATCACTTATAACTCCAAGTTCTGGAGCGACATTAAGAGAATCATTTCTATTAACATAAAGATAAATTGATTCTGTTCTAGTCGGCTCTCCAGAGGTACGATCCTCTGCCGTAAAATTGATCGTCCAATTTCCTATTTCTTCTTTTTGAGGGGTTACATTAATCTGAATTGTTCTCATATAATTTGAAGAATTTGTCTGATTAAGACCATAAAACCAGCTAGTATTATAAACAGTGTAAGTTTCTCCCCCAACTTGATAAGGAACCTCAAGATTATTCAAAAAAGCCAAACTAGAAGTATTTAACTCATCTTCAGATGACTTAGTAGTTATATTAACATAGCAGATGAACGTTTCATTTTCCGTT
>JAGLIS010000025.1 GCA_023142835.1 Candidatus Pacearchaeota archaeon
TTTCCGTCAACGTCTGACCAGTACAATTCGAAACATTAACCATAAGCGAAGAAAGAACAGTAAACTCAACTGTTTGATAAGTAGTTTTATTTGTCTCATTATATCCTTGCTCACAATAACCTGAACTACAATTATAATTTACAACAGCATCCATAACAGAAACATTTGCCCAATATACTCCGACATCATTTAACGCAGGCGTAAAATCTGCTAAAGTAGACGTATTCGGAATATTTGTTAGATTAAAAATAGAACAATTTTCCCCTGCACCTCTGCCACTCCAACCTGCGTGAGTACAATTACTCAAAAAACTGATATTAAAATACAATGGATAATGCTCTTCCTCGTCGGTTGCATTAAAATACTCATTAAAATTTTCTCCATTAGATAGATTATAGGTTGCATTAAGATTGGAAAATTCAGGAAAATCATTAGTTGCGTTGATTATAAATTCAAAATTCGTCCCAACAGAATCGCTATCACTTGTATTTGTTGCTTGAATAGGGATTTCAAAAAAACCTGTTTGGTTATCATAAGTTGCATTAAAGGTTAGGTTCCCAGTTGATGAATTTATAATTGCAATCCAAGAAGAGATAGTAATCTCACTAACAATATTTCTACCTGTTGCATTAGTCCAATAAACATAATTTCCTTCACTAGTATCAATATCAAAAATTACATCATTATTAAATCCAGTAATATTTTTACTTAAATTATGATAATAAATCGTATCTTCAGAAGTAGTATAATTTGTAGTTGTAGCCCCACTATCCCAAGTTACAGCACTAACAAATACCATCATTAAAATCATAAAAACCACTCCAGTTAAAACCCAATTCCCCCTCCCCAAACTATTCATCTTCTACCTCCATAACCATTTTCTTATTATCAGCATCAAAACGAATAATAATCTTTTGCCCTTCCTTCAATCCCAGAGTATCAATAATCGCCTTAGGTATCTTAATCCTGTGGCCAGTTTGAATACTGTTATCTTTAAAAATAATATCTACAATACTTTTTAAACCCCTTTTTTATACTCAAAAAATACTTTCTAAAGTATTTAAATCTTCTTAAATCAGTTACCTAAAAAAAACAATAACAATCTTACTAACCCCATTTCTTTTTCTCTTGTAATCTATATTTCATAATCTTCTTTTTATAATTAATAATTTTCACCAAGACTACTATCACAAAAATTAATAAGATTATTAATAAGACTAACAAAACAATTGCAAAATAATCAGGTTTAACAATTGGTTTCTTTACAGGACAAAGCCACGGACAAGGTCCTCCACAATCTACTCCCCCTTCTCCTTGGTTCTTAATTTTATCAGAACAAGTAGGACATGGAATACACGGACCTCCACAATCTACCAATAATTCACATCCCCCATCATGACAATTCTTAACACCATCTGAACAACTAGGATTTTTAACATAATGACACGCTTGAAATTCAATAGGTCTATCCACATCAGTGCCACAACTATTAAGATCTAAACAATCTTTTATCTGAAATCCACAAGTGTCACCTTCCCACCAATTCTCTAAACAAGAATCTTTGATTAATCTATAATCCTCTCCAGACAAAAGTCCAATGTTTAAACCCCTTTCAGTGTTTTGACAAACATACCAATCACCACAAACCCATTCAGGAAAACATGCTAGTCCTCCCCCACCTCCTCCACCTCCAGAAGAAGGTAAACCAACTGAACAAGGAATATTCCCAACACTAACATTCCACTCAACAGAATCATTCAAAGCTCCATCAGTTACCTCTGCTTTAATAACATGATTTCCAGAAACTCCACAACCAAATAAATAATTAAATTCATCAAATAAACTTCCCGAATCATATTCTTTCAAAACTCCGTCGACAAACCAATAAGCATCGGGAATAGTCCAATCAGGATCATACTTAGTTATATTGAAATATAAACTATCTGTTCCCGCCGTATACAAACTAAACTCCTCAGGATACCATTCCGTAATCGTCGGAGCACGATTTATATTTGTCACAGTTAAATTAAAATTCTGGCAAACAGAAATAGGACCTCCATCCTGACCACACAAACTTATATTCGCTGAAGGAGAGTCTATCCCTGTATCCTCGACACAAACCTGAATATCATAAATTCCAATTTGACTTTCATTAGGTGTAAACTCCATCATCCCACTTGAAGTTATATTAAACAAATTTTCATCATTCGGAAAACTAATATTAAAAATCAAATTACCCGAATCTTGATTCCCATCTTCCACATCATTTACAACAACTTGTTCACTAAATGTAGAACCTTCTCCAATAATCCAAACTGTCTGGACCCCAATATTAACCATCACAGGAGGATTATTTATTTCTATGACAGTTATATTCACATTCTTAGTATCGACATATATACTATCAGAAACCGAGATATTTTCAGAATAATTTCCAACATCTTCCTTCTCCAAATCACCTGAATATATCCTTGCCTGTTCTGTTGTCAAATTAATTCGTCCCACATATTGAGTATAAAAAGGATCTTTAGGGGAAACATCGAATGTTAAATCGTCCTCATCCAAATCTGTCGCATTGAAATAATAATTTAGCCTGTCTGCCTCGCAAACATAAATCGTATCATTAATCTCTCCTAAAATAGGTGCAGAACCATTTACATACACAAAAAAAATTACACTTGCATTATGCCACTGACCATTAGAATCATTCGCATAAACAGTTAATTCATTCGACCATCGCACAGCACTAATAGTCTCGTTTGGAACAAAAGACATATTTTCATAAACAACTTCCCCATGCCTTAAATCATAAAGAGTATATTTCCATTTATCCGCAATAAAATTTGAAGATACATTTAAATCAATCCAATAAATACTGCCCTGACTAAAATTATAAGTTATATTTTCTGGAGAATGGATAAAAATATCACCCGGACTCTCAATAAAAAGCTGGACTCCTCCATTAGCAGAACTCATTCCAGTTATACTATCATTAAAAATATTTCCTTGAGAATAAATCAGATAAATACTCCACCAACTAAATCCTACAAAACATAACATTAAAATTAATATAAAACCTCTCTCTTTTTCCATATTAACCTTAAAGATTATGACTATAAAAATACTCCCAATTTAATTACAACTTTCGGAATTCAAAAAGAATCTCGCCAGAATAATCTCCAAAATTTGCATCAGAAACAATTAAATTAAAAGGAACGTTGATAGATTCATTCAGTTCAAGAATAAATTCACTATCAGAAAAAATAAATTTCTGTAAATTTTTTGAGATAAAAATCCTGACACTTACAGGGAAATTATAATAATTAGTTAGATTAATACTTTTTATCGAAGAAGAACCTAAGATAACTCTACCAAAATCCAATTCATCCGTATCTGCAACAAGTCCTAATTTTTCATCGACACTAAATTTAACACTAACAGTTTTAGTTTGTAACGGGCTTTGAAACTTAACACATAACGAAAACACAACTAAAATAATTGCAATCACAGCCAACCAATAAATCATCTTTTTATTCTTATTACTTTTTTTGTTTTTCACTTTTCTTTCTCCTCAACATTAAAAATATCATAACTGCAATTAGAACAATCACAGCAATAGCCAAAGTTACATATAACCTAGAATCAAATTCTTTCTCAAATTCTAAATCTACAATCTTGCTTGTAGTATGTCCATCATAGAACAAAGTTATATTTGCCTTAAACTTCTCCTCATCAATATCCCTAGCATCAAAAAATCCTGTCAAAATATCTTTCTTCCAAGGTTCCAAAGATATAGACGGAGTTGAAAATTGGACATTATAATCAACAATCTCTACACTTGCATACAAACTTTCAATAGGATCATTCCATAAACTCTCTATCCGAATCTCAAACCGATTTATTTTATCTCTTTCAAAAACCTTAGTCCAATTAGAAATCTCAACTCTTAATTCCCCCAACCTAAACGGAACACTAGCTATCACTGGCTTTTCCCCTCCATATTCAACAACCGCACTAACCTCATAATCTCCAGGCTTATAATTCACAGTACTTAATTTCTTTAAAAATTCTGCACTCTTAGTCGAAGCAATAAATTTTTCTCCCAAATCAATCTGTTCAATCTCCCCATCTGAATTAAAAATTTTTAAAATTGGGTGTGCATAAATATCCTCTTTTCCCATACTGGAAACTATAAGTTCCAAATTAATATCTTCACCCACATTAGCATTACTAGTCTTAAACTCCAATCCTACATATTTTCCAGGATAAGGAACCTTGACCTTTATCACCCCTCCAACATCTGAAACAATCGCAATCCCCCCTCCTTCTGAAGCAAGTTGTTTAGCACCTATTCTAATCCTATGAACTCCAGGAATTTCAATCTCCGAAGGAAAATCTATAGAAGCAATAACTCTTCCCCCACCTTTCAAAAATTTCTTATCTAACTTAACATAATCCTTTAAATCCCCTGAAACATAAACCTCTGCCTCAATATCTTCATCAAAAAGAAAATTAAAATTAAAATTCTGTTTCAAATTTGGTTTAAAATCTATTTCATAACTCGCCGGACTCACACCCGAAAGAGCATAAACACCATCACAACTCAATACTAAAAAAAATACTAAAAAAACAATTCCTCTTCCCATATATCATAAAAACAATAAGGTAGTTTTTAAATTTTTATACTTGAGTATAAGTTAATGTTACAGTTTCTGAAAGAGCTCCAGTTACTGAATCGGATGGGACTTTCAATAAAATATCGATTCTTATCTCATCAATAGTATCTCCATTCTGAAATACATCACAGAATGTTACATCTCCTGCAGTCATATCTTCATAAACATCTCCAGCATAACCTGCAGTAAAATTACAACTACTAGCTTTTGAATTTGAGACATTATATTGATATAAAGGACTTGTTCCGCCAAGGAAAGCCGCAGCGGCATGATCTGACATTATACCTACAGTAACATTAACATTTCCTATATTTTCTACAATAAATCCTCCATCAACAGAATTCCAATCAGTTCCACCAACCATAGTATTATTAGTAACTAACATAGCATAATCATGTCCTGAAGTAACATAACCACTTCCAAAATCAATCTTCTTACCTGCCGACCCCGCAGCACTAGTAATATTAATAGAAGCTAATGATTCAATAGTTATATTAACTTGCCCTTCCTCTACCGCTAAACCTGTAATTTTTTGCTTTACCAAATTAATCGAATCATAAGTAATATAAAGACCTGCCATTGAAACGATAACAGCAACTATAGCGACAGTTAATAAAACACTTTCAGATTTCATTGCTCACCCTCCAAACTTCCCTCAAAATTATTCTTCTCAACAACTAAACCTACATTTCCAACAGGAGTTTCTCCATGAACGATTTCATGAACTACATTACTTCTTGAAACAATAGGAGTAACATCTTTGAAACTTAAACTCATACTAATAGAAGCCAAAGAAAGCACAACCGCAAGAACCAAAAGCACACTCACCAATTTTATTTTATTTTCCATTCATTTAACTTATGATATTTAGTTTATAAATATTTCTACATTCTATTACTTTTCAACTTTTTTCTCAACAATAAAAACCATAATAAATTAATTAGAATTAAAACGACAATACCTACAATTAAAATAAAGACTAAATTATCATCTCCCTCCGAACCCTCCGACGAAACAACATATCCCAATCCAATAACCTCAATCTTATTTTCAGAAACCTTTAACTGAAGATTCTTTTGCGAAGAAATATCTGCATACTTCAAAAAAACCTTCGCCTCATAAGTTTCAGGTTTAACTCCTGCAGTATCCCAATATGAAACGATTAGTTTTTTCGACAACGCAGGAATATCATAATTCGCAGAACTAAAATCTGCAACCAATTCTTCCTCCTCATTATAAATTTGCATTTGAGAATACGCCCCGGAAATCTGCTCACTCCACTTATTCTCGACGAGCATTTCCATTTTAGCAATATCCCCTAAACTAAAATCATTAACCTCAAGCTGCTGCAATTCCAATTCTTCCTTCCCAATATTAAACTGCTTCTCCAAATTTATAGTTTCCCCATCATAAGTAAGCGTAACAACAGCACGATAAGTCCCAACAGGAGCATCTGCTTTCCACTTCGAGACAAGCTCTTTTCTCTCTTTACTACCTACAGATATCGTCGCTGTATTAAAACTTGTAACCTTTTCATTTAATTTATTATAAATATCTATATTTGCCTTAACAGAAACCAAATCAAACTCCCCCCTATTCGCAATAGGAATAATAAAAACAACATCCTCGCCTTGTTCAGCATTAACAATATTCAAATCAGCCTCTGCATACTTTCCAGGATAAGGCACATGAACATACAACTGTGTAACAACCGCCAACGCAGCTCCAACATACGCCTCACTCGTCGCAGACTTTTCAGGAAGCTGTAAAATAACAACCTCTGCAATATGCAACCCTGGAGACAACTCATTAGGTAATGTAATATCATAACTCAATTGTTTGGATTGCTCATCCGAAGACATCGTTACCGAGTTTTCCTTTAATGAAATACTTGAATTCAACTCTCCCTGAGGAGAAATAATAAGACTCATATCCTTACTCTCAGAATTTACAACAGAAAAACTAACCGTCCTCTTCAAACCAGGTTCAAAATCAATAGTCGTCCTCGCAGGTGTTACACCTAAAGCCGAAACACTTCCAATTAGAAAAACTAACAATGCAAAAATAATCAAACTCTTATTCATGGGGAAAAGTTCGCAGAATCTTTTGACCCGCAAGGACTTGTCATTGCATAATCTAAAAAAACTTGCTTCAAATAATTTATTTATCATTACCCCAACCCCCAACAAATTTTGTTCCAAAAACATTCTTTTCCTCGTCAGTATCAAGTTTTATTTTGCTAATTAAAGAAGTTCCATTATAAACCTCGACGTCCAATCGAGTATTCCCTGCATTTGTAATCTCATAACCTTCCCCCAATTCTTTCAACTTCAAATCAACCTCAGAGTTTATTGTCAATTTTCTTACCTCACTTTTCAAAACACTTTCAACTTTCCAATAATAAACTCCTGGCTTCAAATTAATCATTAACCCATCTTCAACAATAAATTTCTCAGGACTTGTAAACTCATTGTTATCATCAATCAAAATAAACTCTGCTCCCTCAATAGAAAATAATACTGAACTATTTGTTGTTTCAAACTCATTAAGAGGGGAAATCACTAACGGCTGAGAATATCCAACTAAAAAAATCAAACCCATAAAAGTTCCAACTATCAAAACCAAATCTATTGCGTATATATGTTTAGTTTTCATTCTCTCTCCACCTCTAATAATTTTTTCTTATATTTTTCTTCCACATCTAAATAATTCTCATCACTAATAACATTCTTCCCAATCTTTACTTCTAATTCTTTTCTAGCATTTCCAGCAACCTTTCCACCTTCTTTCGCAACAATCTTATGCTCATCAAAATTTTCAGGATTCTGAACTCTCTCAATCTCACTAATCGACGCTTCTCCAAGCATATTAAAAATCAACTCTAAATCTGTCATAGGATCACGTAAGTTTTGATTTTTTAAAACAGGACTCAAATCTTTTATTATCTTATGTTCCCGAATCGAAACCCCAAACGTCGCCTTC
>JAGLIS010000026.1 GCA_023142835.1 Candidatus Pacearchaeota archaeon
ACCATTAGTTTAGCCGCCTTCTTCAAGGCCGCGGAAATCCGCGTTCAACATTTTCTAATAGTCTGGCAAGTCTTATAACTAGGGAGCGTTATAAGTGTCATCACTAGGGTCCCTATATGAACACTGACTAGTCAACATTATTGATAAACAACAACGCTTAATAATAAGACCCATTTTTCCTTTATAAAGTTTCCCATAATCAATTAAAAATTCCCTTAAATATGCCAATTTTCAGAGGTTTACTTATAAATCTTATGTTATCATTTGGAAATATAACATCTTTAGCTAAACAATCTTATCCATTAAATCCTCCTAACTTCGATATAAGGTATAAAATCCCCCTTATCTCCAAAACGTAATATTTATATATCTAAATAAACATCCCCTATATATAAAATACTCTAATGGCAACAAATAAAAAGACAAAAATAAGATATGTTGATGTAAATGTCCAAAGTGGAAACTTCGTTTCAAAACTTCTCGGAGAAAATAAATCTCATGATTTTTCAGACATCAAACTTCTAAGAAGTCTTCTAAGTAATGAGAAAGCACGAATTCTCAATACCCTAAAATCAAAAAATCCCCTGTCAATTTATGCCCTATCAAAGATGTTAGGAAGGGATTTTAAATCAGTCAGAGAAGATATAAAAGTTCTAGAGAGATTCGGATTTATAGAATTCCATGCCGAAAAGACTGGAAAAAGAGAGTCACTAAAACCAGTCTTAGTAATAAATCGACTCCAAATAATGATTGATATCTAAATCTTATTACAAGTTTTAATCCTCACAACCAAACTTTCTGATCCTGAAACAATACTCCTCTGAGCAGCCAAACTAGAACCTGTACAATTCCCTTCAACAATTCTCAAGAGACCTTGCTGACCTTCCCCATCCCTAACAAAAAAATCTACCTGATAAGCTCCAACCGTTGCCTCACTATCCATTAAATCCCCAACAACATCTCTTAAACTCTCATTAAGATAATCGCACGCGGACATATCCAAATTACTACAATCATCCCCCTCATAACAACTCTTAAACAAATCTTCAAAATTATCAAATTGAGGCTCAAAAACAATCGCACATTCAGTCGTATGCTTCATAATAGAATCCAACATATTTTCAATCGCAAGACTATTCACAGGTTCAGGAGAATTTCTAACCGAAATAATCAAAAAAACCATCAACCCAACCATCACCAATACAACTATCAAAACAAACCCAACCATTTCTTGTTGACCTCTCCGACTTTCCAACTTCATTTACTAATCACTCCCACGACCAATTTTCCAATCTCGCACTTATCATAAACATAACCAGTCTCCTTAATCTTTTTACAAATCGAAACATAAGTCGAATACGTCTTCACACTCTCCTGCTTATTATCATAAACCTTAAAATAATTACAGTCCAATGCAGGGCATTCAACCAACTCATCAAACTTCGGATAAAGTTTATAGACTTTCACAGAAGCTACAGGCCAAAATTCCGAATAATAATTCCCAAAATTCCCAGACATAATCCTCAACTTATCTTCATCCAATGAAAGCGATTCACGCGATTCATAATTTAACTCAGGCATATCCGCAATAACCCTCAACGATGAAATCGCCTGCTCTGTCTGCAACTGCACAACACTCCTTTTTACATCCTTAAACTGAACCCCTAAAAAAAACAATCCAACCAAAATAAAAAATAAAAAGACTGCTAGAATCATAAAAGCCATTTGCTGAATCTGCATTTGTCCCTTCATTTTTTCACCCCATATTTTTTAATAAAATTATTCAACTCCTTTTTTGAAGCCTTCCTAATAAGTTTCAAATAATCTTCAGTTAACAACTTCTCAATTTTAACAGGCTTAACAGCTTTCATCGATACGAATTGCGTAGAATTTTTTGGATATCGTTCAAAGGTTTCCGAATCAAATGTATGAAGATAGATATACTTCTGTGCCGGCCAACCCTTATAGATTACACCCTTTTGTCTATCCCCAAGGTCAAATCCCATTCTTGCTGAAATAACTCCTTTTGCTACACAAACCCCCCTACCAATCGCCTTATTCTTTACACTACTCGCATAAACACCATTCATGATATTATGTTTATTCTTTCCCAAGTCTCGCGGGATCTTGGGAGTAAATTTTCCCTTAATTCTTTTCGGACTTCCGTGATAAACATATTTTGGTTTTCTTAATTCCATAATCCACAAATCTCCCTATCATTTTTTCTATCAAGACCATTCGCCACAGAATACAATCCACCCAAATCCTCAGAACTCGAATTAATAGTCAAAGCATTCCAATAAATCAAATCAACTTTCAAATTAGTATTACAGCTTCGAGCATCCATCAAATCAGCCTTATCAACAAGCTCCTGTGCAATCATCCCCGTCCGATACATCAACCTTCGAACATTACAATCATAAATTTCCTTGTCCGAAAAAATCGCAGCATACATTAAACTTCCAACATACTTCATATCCAAGCCATACCTTTCAACACTTCCCCAATCATAAACTGATTCGCAACCAGACAAACAAGAACCCCTAACCCTTACATCACAATCGCTCCCAGAACCAAAACAAACCCTAATCACATCCTCCCCAGTACAATTCTCAATTTCAATATTTGGAATATTCATCCCTTCAATCTCATCCACGATTTCATCAGGAGCGTTCAGAAAACAATATTTATCCGATGTCAAAAAAACCAAATCTGCAACCTTGTAAGGAAACTCAAACGGCTTCGAGAAAACAAAATATTCAATTCCCGAACTCGCCTCCGAAGAAAAAATATATTTATTATGAACTAGTATCTGTTCCCCAGGAATATTCCAAGCCTCTCCAACATCCGACTTAGTCGAAACAGAAATTGAATGCCTTCCAAATCTATCATCAAAACAAAAATTATTTATCCTAGTCTCTTGCTTAAACAAAATTTTCCCAAAAGAACCTTCAGAGAACCCCGCTTGCAAAGGATCACTAATTATCGAAATACTCTTAGCAATCTCCGTATCCGTCTGAAACCTCATAGTATCTCCCGCTTTCATCGCCCCATAAATTGCCAAGATTAAAATCGCCGTCCCTGCAAGAATCGCAAATAACCAAACAAAATTAAACTGCCCTTTTTTCCGATTAATAACTGAGTTTACTTTTTTATCCCTCATCACTCAACCCAAACCAATTTATCATAAAAATCTTTCTTAATAGTCAAACCATCCTCGACATTAACACAATAAGGATTTCGCGTTTCAATAATCTTCGAAATATCAAGATGATTAATCAACTTCCATTCCATCCCTTCACCAGCACCTGGCGGTATCAAAAAAACATTCGCTTCATAAACATAAAAATCCTTGATAAATTCATAGTCCTCCTCGTTAGTTATCGTCGCAGACAAATTCGCAAAACAAATCTTATCAATCTCCGACGGCAAATCTATCTTAAAATGCGATGAACTCGATTGCCCCCTCCAAGCATCATCAACAGCCCCTTGTAATTCCTGATAAAACAATCCAACACTCGAAGTCCGACCAAAACTCAAAAAAGATTTAATACCTACAAACGTAACCACAATAAAAATCACGATAAGAAAAATAGCAAATATCATTCCAAACGGCAATCCCATTGTCTGCTGTCCTCTCGTCCCATAATTGGAAGTAATCATTTTTATTTTACTCAACTTCATAAATCACCTATAAAAAATTTTGACTTAACCTTACCACAACCGAACAATCCGAATCTTCATTTCTAAATTCATCCCGACATTTAATGTAATAAGTCCTACCTTCTACCCATTCAGCGACGTGAACCGTCGAGTTAGCATAAGGCATTTGCGTTCCCTCGTCAAAACTAAAATCACAATTATCCAAGCTATAACAACACTCACTATCTCTAACCGTTACAACCTTTAACATCTCATCCTCTTCGTAAACTCTCGCAACAACAGGTGCACTTTCATCAATGTCCAACGAGAACTCCATAATATCTTTAGCAACATTTCCACCCTCGTCGACACACTTAATATAATATTTATGATTTCCCGAATCTAAATCTAATCTTTGAGTATGAATACCGTCCTCAGTATTAGTATCATAAAACATAATATAATCGCCATCATTATCTACAATTGAATAAAAGCAAACCGCCTGTCCATTATTACATCCAAACAAAGTCTCCGTATATAACTCAACTGGCGAAGGTCTAACAGCTCCGAAAATTGTCCCGTTCGGTTGCAAGTTCTTCATCTTCAATCCAGTACTCCCTCGAAGACTAAATACATAACTTTCCTTATTTTCATTTCTATCTTCCTCTGCCTTCCCTGGCTGGTCTTTACATCTCACATAGAATTTAGTTTCATCTCGAGCAATCCCTGTCAAATTAGCCTTACAAGTAAATAATTGCTCCGCATTCATTTGATACAATTGGTTCGAACAAACCATTCCGTTTTGCATATTATCATAATCTTGATCCTGAGAACTCCATCTACAATTCGCAGGCTCATTAATATAAAATTCAACCGCCGCATTAGCTTGCTCTTCAGCCACGCAACCCTCATTAGAAATCGAAGTAGCTTTAACCTGTGGGGCGGTGCTATCAGGAGTAGGGTCGATACAAAATCTCACAGCATACTCCGCAGAATTTTCATTACCTTGCTTATCCCGACATCTGATAAAGAAAGTTAAATCCTTTCCGTTCTCTAATGGAAACGAAGAATTCTCAATATCATTTGCACCAGGCAAAGAGAATCTTTCAGAATGATTATAGAGATACAAATTATTCCCTCCCATAAACGAAACCATATCATCAAAATTCAAAGTATGATTAAAATCAATCTTACACTGTGCTGGCTCGTCGCTGTTAACCCCAAACTCCAACGGAGTAAACGCCTTCAAACAACCATCACTACTATCAATATTAACAATATTAAAACCAGGTCCTGGTGGAGAATTTTTCACATTAGTATATTTATGACCTGAAGTCAATTTATTCTCATCAGGACTAATAATCGGAGGGTTAGTATCATCATTCCTAACCGTAACACAATTCTCCTGGTCAGTCCCCTTATTTAACAATTCACAATTCTGCCCGAGAGCCCTACAACGATATTCCGAACAAGGTAAATTTGCGTCGTTACATTTCTCACAAACATCCCCTCCTGTCGGAGCCTGCCAAGGCATACAATTAAACTCAACAGACTTTACACTTTCCTTCCTATACATCATAGCAAAAACCACAACACTAATACCTACCCCAACTAAAGGATTTGCCATCCACTTACCTGCAGTCTTAGTCCAAACTGAAAGTGCCTTATATGACCCGGCCCCTAATGACATCGCCGTCGACAAAGCCTTAGTATTTTTATCACTCATTCCCAACAGACTTCCAATCATCTTTCCTGCCATATATGCAATTGCTGCCCATTGGAGGCCTGAGAGAAGGGCGTCAGCACCAGTACCACCTCCTGCACCTAACCACTTAGATAATGTTGAACCTGATTTCCCAGCGACCCCTCTAACTCCTTCGGGACCAGAGGTTATAGTAAAAGATTTTGTATTCTTTATGATATTCCCCTTACTATCCTTAATTATAAGTCCAAGTTTTTCTCCTTCAATGGCAGAGATTGTTCCTGTCTCTCCAGATTTAAGGGTTATTATTTTCCCATCTATTTTAAAACTCCCTGAAGTATAGGTTCCAACATCAAGTTTTGTACCTTCTGCAAATATAGGAACTCCTGACCATGAATTATAAGAGGTGGGGGTGTTTATATTTGGGGGTGCGACAGATTTACTAATATCAACCACGGGCTTACCAGCATCAGCTACGGGCTTACCCGCCTTCATATCATTCTTCAAGTCGTCAGGATTGGTTCCGGAAATTTTTACTTTAGAATCACCATCATCATTAGCCCTAACAACTTCCGAAGAATAAATCATATAACTAAAAGCAAACAGCGACATAACCATTAACATAATCTGAAAACTTGCAACACCCTTCTTCCCAAAAACTCCAAACTCTTTTTTCATAAATACTACAACAATTACTTATTTATAAATTCTATTGTCCTTGTTAAAATAATTACTTAGAATTATTTGAAATGGATTTTGTAGGAGAATCTCTAACGATGCTAAATTTTTTAGAAAATTTTTCAGTACCATTCTGGAAACCACCATAGAGGATGTAGTCTCCAGCATCTAAATTATTAAGAACTTCCATAAAGGAATTGCTTGCTGAATTACCTGAGGCATACATTATGTTCTTAGCGGATGGACCTCTGATTGTTGCAAGTATATCGTAATCAGAATTTACAATAGAATAAGCTCTCTCATTATCCCAGTTTGTTGAAATATTTATAGCTATCCCTACATTATCAAGATTTATTGAATCGCCATTATTAATAGGTTCTAAAATTTCAGTTTGGTTAGGTTCGCCATCATCATTAAAATCCTTATATTTATTGAAGTCTAACGAGCACCAATGCCTTAATGGTTTATCCTTTGGAGTTTCATTAGTAGGATTTTTAAATTTATTCACTCCATACTTAGCAACATCTATAATCACTAAATCTCTTGTTGTAACATTATCTCCATAAGCTTTTTGAGGAAGAAATGTTGTTGCCATCAACAATGTTGTTCCTGTAAGAACTCCTATAAGACCTTTTTTTGCCGTTTTTTTAAAGTCAGCATACTTGTCATTCAAAAACTCCCCAGTCGAGCTCAGGTAGCTTTCTAATACCATACTATTCTATATTTTCAATACTTATAAATCTTTCGATTTTGTAACTACTGTTGAGTTTACTTAAGATAAAAAACAACTAGACCAATTTAAAAAAATCACTTTTCTTGGGAATTGTATTTGACGCACGAGATTTAGTTGCTCAAGATTGTTTAATAGAAATAAAAAAAGAAGGACTCTTTCGAGCCCTGTAAAAAATAATTACATTTCGTAAACTTCTTGTTTTCCAACAGAGTAACTATCTTCTGCCCTTCCAAAATCACAAGATTGATGACAAATACAATCACATCCAGGGGGAAGTCCTGTATCACAGCCAGATGATTCATTTGAACCTAAAAACTCTGCATTAGCTAAATTATCTAAAACTTTCATTTTTTAATACCTCCTTTCAATTCCATTAAAGTTTTAATATCCATACTAAACACTTCCTCAAATTTACTAAATAAATCTTCTTCACTTTTAGCATAGACAACTTTTGTTAAAAATTCAATAATCTTTTTATTTCCTCCATCTCCGAAATAATTCATGATATTTTCAATTAGCCTATATCCAAGAATATAATTCTTTGAAGGATTATCTGTAAAGTTTGAAAGAGTGGAAATTTCAAAATCTATTTCTTTATTATTATTTTGTTCAGCAATATATTCTGCAATTCCTTCATCCCACAAAGATAATTTTGCCATACTCTTTTTCATTGCAGAATAACCATAAAAAAAATGAGTTATTTCATGGATTAATGTTTTTAAAATTTCTTCTTTTTTATGGATTGTATATTTTTCTATAACTGAGGGGGCAAAGATATAAATTGTATTGTGGTAACCTGCACAAGCACTCATCCAATTTTCATGTTTTAGATATCCCGAAAAAAATAAATATTCTTCGGGAGAATAAATTAGATTAATTCGTATGGGAGAAATTTCTCCTTCATATTCAAAAAAATTCTTTGCTTTATCATACCCCTCATTTAGTTTTTCCCAATCTAAATTTTCAACAAACTCTTTATCTTGTTCTTCAAACTTTATAATAAACCTTCCATTATTTTTTATCATACAAAAAACCTCCCTTCATTAACATTTCTGCTACAGAAGATGCCTTTTCTCTATACTCTTCTGGGAAATCTGCAATTCTAAAACCATTTCTTTTTTCCATTATAAAATTTTTCATTTCTTGATTAACTCTTAATGTTTTTCCTGCATAATAGATTGAATGCCCTTCTTCTTCCTTTCTTGTGGAATTTAAACCAATAACATATTCAGTCTTTTCATTGACTTGTCCAATAATTTCTCTTTTAACTCGATTTTCTAGAGGAGTGGTCATTCTAGAATCTTTTTTATTCATTAAATCTCCTTCTTGCATATCTTCAAATCTACAACCCCCTAAGCAAACATAAACTTCAGCACATTCTTTACAATCATCAGGAATATATTTATTTAATTTATAGGAATCTAATCTTTCCCATATTTCAGAAAAATCTTCCTTGAAAATATTTCCTTCAGAATAAGGCGAACGTCCGCAAGAACGCACATTCCCATCGTATCCAATCTGAATTGTTGACCTTCCTGCAGTGCAACTATTATCAAATTTTCCCCTTAAATGTTCAGGGAGTGAACAAGGAGGAATTACTTCTAAAACTCTAACATCCATTCCAAAATCCTTTTTCAATCTTAATAAATCATCTAAACTTTTTGCAACTTCCTCATTAGATAAACAATAATCATCTTTTCCATTCATTTTTCTCATAGAAGGTTTTAATGCAGGAGTTGCAGCAAAAGAATCTATACCAAATTCTTCATAAAGAAATTTTCCTTGTTCATACACAGAATCTTTACTTAATTTATTTGTTACCATATTCACAGTAACTTTTATTCCATTCTCTGTAATTCTCTTTAAATTTTCATAAAATTTAGGTAATGTCTTCACTCCAACAATATTTTCGAATTTCTCACTTTCAAAATGTGGAAGTGACGCCAAGATTCCAAAATTTGAATTAGTTTCCAAAAGAGAATTTAATTTCTCTTCTCCAAGCATTGTTAAATTCGAATTCAAACTAAATCCTCTTTTAATATTTCCTTTGGCAATTTCTAAAACTGCTGGGAGATTCATCATAGGTTCGCCACCAGTTATAGTTACCCCAAATGGTCTTACTTCTTCATCTAAAATAAACGTTAATTTTTTTGCATCTTCAACAGACATTTTATTTTTCGAAGGGTCATCAGTTCTCCAATGATTATAGCAATAAAAACAATTATGATTACAATTTTCTGTAACTTCTATCTGCAAGGTTGAGGGATATTTTGATCTATTCATCATTTTATTTTAGTAGAAATCGCATGAGGCGATTTCCACCCCATAATAAATCAAAGAGAATGATGTTTATAAGTTTTGTTGTTATCGACGATAACAGGTACAGCCCTTATTGGACAGAAAAGAAAAGCAATTTCGGTTAGATTTAATTCTTATTTCCCACAAGTTCTTTTACTCCAATAACTCCAAACTATATATAAATAAGAAATTCCTATCATATAATGTATATTATTCAAATGAAATAAAAAAATCAAGCTGGAGAGAGATACATTTATTTAACAAAGATAATTAAGATGGCAAAAACATTTATTATGGTGGACATAGAATCCGACGGACCTATTCCTGGAGAATACTCAATGCTTTCACTTGGGGCTGTTATAATGGATGAAAAATTGGACAAATCTTTTCACATTAATATCCTTCCTATTTCCAATAAATTTGAAGAAGAACGATTAAATCCTAATGATTTTCCGAGAGATGACCTGAAGAATAGGGTGCCTGCTAAAAAAGCAATGGAGAAATTCTACAAATGGATAAAGAAAAACTCTGTTGGAAAACCCAAATTTATATCTGACAATAATGGATATGATTGGATGTTTGTTTGTTGGTATTTTTGGAAATTCTTAAATAAAAATCCGTTTGGATTTTCGTCATATAATTTACAATCACTATACAAAGGTTTAAAGAAAGATATCAAAGCAAAGATAGAAGAATTAAGAGAAGAAAAACTCACCCATAATGCAGAACAAGATGCAATAGACAACGGAAAAATATTCCTAAAAATACTTGCAATAGCTAAGAAAAAATCCAAAACATTGAAATAAACTAAATGTAAACTTTTTTATATAGATTTTCCACAAAGTTTTATGCATATAGAATTTGTACCTTTCAATATTAATTTCCTTCCCCACTAATCACCGCAATAACCTTTCCACTAAATCCACCACTAATTATATTAACATTATTCGGACTGAATTTTTTATTTTCTCCTTCAACAGTCCATTTATACCCGTCGTTAGTATACTCTCCAAGATAATTTACATAACCCCCGCAATCACCAAGACTCGAACAAACCCTATTAGCATTCAATGCCCAACCTTCCTCAAGACATTCACAGTTCTCTACACATTTTTCTGAGCCGAGTAGTGTCTTTTCATATACCGCCGTACATTTCGCACTTGCCATACCGCATATTTGTTTAGCACTACTTTCCTTCCAAAATTCCAATCCTGGAGGGAAATTAGGTACACAAATTCCACCAGGCCTATTAGTTAATGTTTCCACTTCCTCCTCTTCATCTTCCTCATCTTCACCTCCTCCAAAAAAAGCATTTCCCGTAGCAATAACATTCCCAGTCGCAACAGGATTACTAAACATAGGTTCCTCGGAAGTAGGATTAGAGAAACTAGTGGCCTCTCCACTCTGACCTCCACCTAAAATCATCCCAGTAACCGTCGGCAACCACATACAATCAACCTTATCCAGATTAGTGCAATCTCCCTCATTATCAATCCCAATACAACTTTGCCATCTATTCACCCTACAAGCCGCAGTCCCAAATTCTCCCTCGCTGGTTTCAATAGAATTCTCCAGACAAATTTCATTCCTAAAATCTGCACATGGCTCAACTCTAACCTCACCATCTACACAAAGTTCCCTATAATATCTCGAGCCAACCATATCCGCACCCTCCCCAATAACATCATCATGAACACACCAAGATTCCCCATTCATTCTCTTATTCCCCTCCCTATCTACACATTCAGTCTTTTGACAATAATAATCACTTCCCTCAGGTTTACCGACTCCTAAAAATCCTTCCCAGGTCGCACATCTAGAGCCAAGCATATATTCACAATTCCCACAATCATTATCAGAACCATCATTCTCTGCACAAACCTCCCAAGGCTCAGCAACTCGTCCATCATTCCAACTCACATCCTTATTCGAAGAATAAACATTTTCTAGATTTCCACAAGAATCAACCCAATAAACTTTCCCCCGATAACACGTCGTCGACATCTGCTTAGCACAAGCAGTGTTTAACTCCTCCGCTGAACAAAGATAATCCTCATAGAATTTTTTATCACCAGAAATCTCTAAAGTTACATTCCCTTCAATCGCTTCAACTTCATTCCCCGCACCACAATCATCCCTCGTCGTAAACTCACAAACTCTCTCAAAATCCATTTCATAAACACATGCACCAACATCCTGTGCCTGAGCCGTCGCAATACAATCAACCTCAGAATTAATATCCATTTTATAATTATTCTCAACACCAAACAAAGTCGACAATCTTTTACATCTAATTAAAGAAACAAACGCAGCCTGGTCTGCAATAATACAACAACCCAATTGACACTGAGGTATCAACTCAATCTCCCGAGAATCCCAAGTTCCGCTACTTTCATCACAAACTCTCTGAGGAGTATTCTCCATACAAATACCACTCTCCGAATTATAACAAGTTCCCAACTTACAATATGAAGTCGTCTCACACGAAGTCGGTGCTACCTTAAAATTACTATTACAATCCCCTTCAGGAGCATTGATACACCAAGCACCCTCGTCGGTTTTTTCACAACATGCACTAGGACTTGAAAGAGTTGCATCAGCACTTATCATACTAGCTAAACAAATAGACAAAAACATAACCAATAAGACTTGCCGAAAATTAATTATCTTTTTCTTATCCATCTTAATTATATCCTGCTGGCCAAGCCAAACTCCGACTAGCAAATTGAAATTTAGTTCCGAATACCTTACTCTCCAAAATATAAACTGTAGTCCCATCGTCCCGTTTAATCTTATCAATAATATAATCAGGATAAAATCTCATCATCTCACTAATATCCGAATCCCCATATTTCGCTTCAGATTGCAAAATCGAAGTCGATATCATAACCATATCATAAATCGGAGAATTAACTCGAACATTAAATCGAGCAAACTTTTGAGAATCCACTGTCATCGGAGCATCAACCTCCACCCTTACAACGCCCGGCTCAATCAAAATCTCATAATCAACATCCCCCGAAGTTACCGAATAACCCTGCGACTTCAAATCATTAATAGAATTATCATAACAAACATTAATCTTTTTCTCCATAACTTTCCCTATCTGCTCCTGAAAATTCGTCCTCAAAAAAGGAACCTGTACCGTGCACGTCTTATAATACTCATTAGTATAACAAAGATAAACAAACTCTTGCCCTCCATAAAGATAACTAAAACCTACATTCGCAAAACCTGCAGTCTCACCGAGTTCATCAATCACAGGCTCTATCGCATCCCGAATACAATTCTCGAAACCAAGTTCCTTACTTTCATCCGAAAAATAAGTTGGTCTCGCCCACAAAAAGAAAATTAACACAACCGAAACTATCATAATAGCCACTAAGATAAAAATAGTTACTTGTCCTTTAGTATTCATTTTGTGCCTCCATTCATTTTAACAATCCCTTATTTATAAATTCTGTCATCTTTATGTAACTTGCACCTGAATAGAACAATCCGACGGAACATTTCCAAAATCATCCCTACATTTAATATAATATATTTTACCTGCAGTTGCACTAATCGTGTGGGTCTTGCTAGTTCCCATAAATGTTCCATTATCCCAAGCATAATTGCAACTAGTTATCCCATAAACACATTCTGCGTCTTCAGTAGTAACGATATAAAGCGTGCTACCTACCTGCCAAAATCTTGCAACTTGTGGCGTCGAAGTATCTTGAATAATTTTAAAATTCGTAGAACCTTGAACTGAATCTCCAGTTTCATCATAACATTCAACATAAATCTTATTTGTTCCCGAAGGCCTATTCAATTGTTGAACATGAACTCTCTCAGTTCCAGTCTCAAACATCTCAATCATATTCTCATATCCCGAGAAAGAATACGAACAAGAATGAAACTCGCCCCCTCCAGAAGTTTGAATTTCCAATTCAATCGTAGTCATTTCAGTATTTACCTCAAAATCTTCACTCGGCTCAATCCCATCAATCTCAATTTTCTTTTCCGGCTTTCTCAATGTATAAACATAACTTTGAGTATTTGCATTTCTATCTTCAGTACTGTTAAGCCACGGTTGATCCATACACCGAATATAATATTTGCTAGTACTATTTATTATAGGTAACTCTCCCGAACAAACATAACCTGCCGGAGACGAAGGTAATGTAAGAACATCATTACAATTCATTGAATTAATCATCAAACTATAATCAACATCAGCAACATCCCATTTACAAGTCGAGAGTTCATTTGTAATAATAGTCAAATTTTCTGAACTAGTTCCAAAATTAACAATCGAACCATCTGCAGGATTTACTCTTCTAATTACAGGAGCAGTTTTATCTTCCCCTTCCCTAACACACATATCCACCGTATAAAAACCAGGATTTTCATGACCGTTAGTATCCCTACATTTAACATAAAATGTTAAATCACCTGTCCAATTTCCTCCCTGGCTTTGTCCGTGACTCGGATCAGGGAGCATGAATGTTGTTGTATGATTATACGAATAATAATTTCCTCCAAGGTCAAATGATAACTCCTCAAACTCTCCTTCCACCAAATCAAATCTACATTGAGCAGGTTCATCAGTAGTAATTCCAAAAACAATTGAAGAATAAGCGGAAATACAATCTCCTTGGAGAGAAGTCATACTAAATCCCTTTTCAGAAATATCACTATATTTTTCATCTGGAGAAATAGTTCCAAGCTGAGGTTCTATCCTTGGAGGGTTTGTGTCATCCCTACCCCTATCAATACACAACTCTGAGTCGCTTCCAACATTAACTAATTCACACGAAGCTCCAAGACTGCGACACCTATATTTCGAGCACGGCTTTAAAGAATCCTCATTACATTTCCCGCAATCATTCCCACCCACAGGAGGTTGCCAAGATTTACATTCAAAAGTGACTGTCACAGGAGGACAATCATCCTTCCCAAAAAATAAAGATGCAATCATAAGTATAATTCCTATTATTAAAATAGCAATACCTATTGGTCCTAATGAAATAGCAAGAATCCCCCCTCCACTCAATATTCCATACCCTATAGCACCACCAACTAATCCTCCACCGATACTCATCAAAAGAGAACCACCTGAACTAAGCCCTAACGATTTTGCTAACATTGCCCCTGCGACCATACCAATTCCAGCTCCGATAGCAGCACCCGAAAACACAGCAAGACTTTTGTATGCAACTCCTCCAGCCGACCACTGTAGTGAAGCTAATGTCACTTTAATTGAACCTGTAGCGACCATCCCCACAGCATATCCTATCCCTGCAAATCCCGCACCTATAGAATTCATTATCGTAGTTATGCTACCCCCATTACCATCTCCTTCAGCTACAGAATCTTGATTTACTAAAAGCCCTGCAGCTTCCAAATATTTATCATAATTTTCTACTTCGGCAAACTGCCCTTCAACTGGATTAGCTAACGCCTTCAACCCACTAATATAACCCTGCCCTAGCGTAGGAGAATTCCCAACCATATAATTTCCAGAATACACCCCTTCAATATTTGCACTCCCTCCACAATCCCCAAGACTTCGACAAAGGTCATTCATTTCTTGTGCAAACTTTTCCTCTAAACATTCCCCGTTTGCAACAAGTTCACACCCTCCCCAAGTTTTAGGTCGATAAACTACTGTGCAGGTCTGATCCGCCATCCCACAAACATTTCCAGCAGTTTCTTGATAACGCACATCCTTAAAACTGAATCCTCCAGGGTATTTTGGAGTACAAGTATCAAATTTAAAATATTCTGAAATGTCAACACTTTCAACTCTGCAATTCAAAGTCTCCCCACATAAATTTAATCCATCTTCCTTCCCGTTTAAATCAATACACTCTCTCCAATTATTTGCGATACAGGCAGCATTTTTAAATTGCACATCTTCTCCCTCAAAGTCAAAAACATTTGTTTGAATACAAATTTGATTTCTGTAATCTGCACAAGGTTCTATCTGAACAACTCCCTGCGAGCACACATACTTCCAATGCCTCGAACCAACTACATCATCCCCATCACCAATTTTCCCGTCGTAAACACACCACGACTCACCATTTAGATAAGTTTCCCCTTCAAACACACACGAAGTAGCTTTACAATAAAACCCTCCAAAATCAACATCAAAATTTTCATCCGATGCCGAAGAACAAATTCCTCCAAGGAAACGATTGCAGTTTCCACAAACTTTCGAATTAGCATTTCCAATATTACCTGAACTACACGAATCTTCTAAAGGAACAACCTTATCCCAGTAACCTTCATCATATAATTTAGAAGAATCATAAACATTAGCATAATTTCCACAAGAATCTACAAAATAAACTCCATCCTTTCCATCTACACACGAGGTTTCCTCAGTTGATTCACAAACTGTATCTAGCGAAGAGGAAGTACAAAGATATCCTTCATTAAACTCACCACCATAATTCAAACAATCAACATCTGTTACAAATTTACAATTTCCCTCCGCAAGAACACAAGCTCCTTCAGTTTGATTAGCTGAAAGCATCAAACATTGAGCCTCATTAACTTCCCCATCCCAATCTACAATCGAATCAACTCCTAATGCTCTACTCTCACTATCAATCCTACACTGTCCTTCAGTCTCAAAAATAGAATTCGTTCCAAGAATACAACAACCCAATCTTGCCGCAGGAAGATTACAATTCGGATCTTCTATCCAACTTTTTGGACAATCCAACTTCAAAACATTTTTATCATAGATTCCCGCATCCTCGTCGTAACAACAACCCTTTCGACAAAATGATATTGCACTACACAAGGCTCCTTCTGCAAAGAGCGCTCCTTCAGAACAAACATCCGCCATAGCCGTTGCACACTTTTGTCCATCGACAGTCAATTCACAACATCCCGCACCAAGATAATTAGATGAAATATCAAAAACAGTTTTAGTAGTATTTTCTATTAAAACAGAATCCCCAAATATTGTTTCATCAAATATTTCTGCAGAAACAAGAGGAATTATAGGTTCATTTAATTTTTCAAAAATAGATTTAACAAAAGATGATTTTTCATTCTCTGCAGAAGCATCAATAATTTCGTTGAACACTTCTTCCGACGCGCCGATGAAATAAGAAAACGCGAACAGCGAAGCTATCATTAAAATTACTTCAAAACTTGCAACTACTTTTTTCTCATTCAATCTCATATTCCTGGTGCAAACGCGCAACTCCTTACCGCAAATTTAAATTCCATTCCAGACTTCCGGTCAACCAAAATATAAATCTTACTATCGCTGTAATCAATTCTTTTAATATCATAATTCGGATACAAAAGCATGTAACCATTATATTCAAAATGACAATACTCCGATTCAGAATTTACAATATCACGTGCAATTTTAATCAACTCATAAAGTGGAGATAAAATCTTCGTATCAAAATTTTCAAAATTTTGTGAGGATTCACCTCGAACCAAATCTATCTTCTTCTTCAAATTTATCTCGACGCTACCAGGCAACAAATCTATCGAATAATTCGCCGAACCCCCAGAAACATCAAAACCCCTACCTTCAAAATCTTCCCTCATAGAATTAAAACAATCTTGAACTGCAACTTTTGTGTCTTCCTCAATTTCCTCTTCAACTAAAGATTCTAGCATTGGATGAATATTATAACAACCTTGATAATAATCAGCCTGATAACACAAATAATTATATTCACTTCCCTTATACATTATAGCCTGACTCGGAGACCTTTGACCTCCATTCGCCAACATTTTCCAAACAGATTTCTCGACGGCATCCTTTACACATTTCTCCACAATTTGATTAGGATCTACATCCGTAGGAGCATAAATTTTATTCCCTCCCATAAAAAAAATCGCACCTATTATCGCAACAACAATCACAATAGCAACAACAATAAAAATCGTCACCTGTCCTTTCTTACTTATCACACCCATACTCATACAATAACCATAAAAAAATTCCTTATATACTTTGTGCAATTACAGGAATATTTTCTTTTATCCATATTTTCCAAAACAGACTAATTATTTTATTATTTTATTAAAGATACAAATTGATTTACTATAATTATAACAGACGATTCAGAATCTCACAACAATTAAATTACTTAATACTCCAGAACTTCCACTCGTGAGGCTCATCCACACCCCATATTCTCATATGTAAAAAATCATCGAGGTCACTTACGAAATGTCCTACCCCAAAAGATAAAGATAACATTCCAATCCAATTATGGATATAAATAATTCCGACAACAATTAAGACTAAACCATATATCCAATGATGCGGGGCGTTTAAATGACCTCCATATTTATCTCCAAATCTTCCTATCGCAAAACCAACGAACGTACCAATTAGACTAATAGTGATAATAAGTAATATATTCATAGGACTGGATTAATATTAAATCTTTAAAAACTTTATGAAATGTTCTGAGTAATATTTTATATAACACAATCCAAATCCCGTAGCCAAGCCCTTCCCCAGTTTCCCTTCTCCTCTCCCCTTATTCCTTTCCCCGCAAATAAAATTTTTAGGTTTAGGTGTCCATTTCCGATGGACAAAACCGTCAAGAAAATTTTATTTGCACTAAATACGATATTTAAAATTCATTTTTCACACAAGGTTTTTGTGCAACAAAAACCAGATAAAAAATAAATTTTAAATCATCGCAATCTAAAGGAAGGTACAGCGAGGAAACCTAGGTTTCCCGCTAATTTTCTACCCGAGGTGCCAACACAAAACCAATACCCATCTTCTCTCCAGGAAAGTCCAATCTTAAAGGATAATCGCTAGAAAAATTAACAACTACCTTGTCAGAGATTTTTATCGCCTTAATGAATTTCATCATATATTCCAAAGAATATTTCGACCTTCCAATCCCAGAAATCTCTGCCTCATCTCCAGAAAATTCTGTCCTAGCTGAATTCAAATTTCCAGAACCTTCTACCATAAAAAACTTCTCACCAACAATCAAAGCACAAGAATCCGCAACAATACTGGAATCCTCAATAGCTTGTGAAAAACTCGATGAATCCATTTCAACCTTACACGCAAAATTCAAATCAGGCACATCTTTATCATCACTTTCAATATTAATTAAAGCTAAATTAAAAACCCTCTTCACCTTATCAAAAATAGAAATCTTCAACCGATTATCCTCTCCTTCAAAAACAACACTCGAAGACGTCGAAGCTCTCTTCAAAATTTTTTTCAAATCTTCAAGATTAACACCCCAAACCTCATTTCCCGCATCATATTGTGAAAAATTTTCCTTAGGCAATTTAAAAATAACAAGTGCAACATTAGCTGGATCAACCGCAACAATCGACAATCCGTCCTCAAGCAACTTAATCCGCACCTCAGAAACCAACTCAGAAACTATCCTAATCGCCTCACTCAACAACTTAGGATTATCTAATTTCAATATCATGGTAGAGAAAATCAAAATCCTTATTTAAAGATTGTTGCACTCAAACAACACATCCTTTATTAACAAAATACCCTATAATAAATGATGAATAATTTTCAAAAAGAACCCCTAAAAAAAGTCCAAGTAACTGCTTTATCTTACTACGCACGAAAAGACATTCAGCAAGCAATGTTTGAATTTTGCAAACATCGAGAAACTGTAGCCAATCACAACAATAAATTCTTCGCCAAACGCCCAGACACATTCGACTACCCCTCCGACATTCTAAACCAAGCCAGACAAGGAGCAACGTCTTTCCACTGTTCCGAAGAAATCTGGGAAAACCCCCTAGACATCGACACTGACATGACCCCCGAACAATACAATAAAATCAAAATCGGGTGGGACCTCCTCATAGATATCGACTCCCCATTTCTAGATTACGGAAAAATTGCCGCGAAACTCTTAATCGCAGAACTCGAAAAACACGGCATCAAAAACTATGGAATAAAATTTTCAGGTTCCAAAGGTTTCCATATCATAGTCCCATTCAAGGCATTCCCTAAATCGGTAGATGACAATTTAACAAAAGATCAATTCCCTGAATGGCCGAGAGCAATTGCCCAATATCTTTTCAAAAGAATACGAACTCCAATGAATGAAGAAATACTAAAATTATCTAGTCGTGAAAAATTAAAAGAACAAGGAGAGCTAATCTCCGAACACCTCTGTCCGAAATGTAATCAACCAACAAAAACAAAATCAATCGGAAAATACATTTGCCCAGATATTAAATGTAAAACCGAAGTAGAGTCCATGGTATCTAACCGAAAAGATATGGTATGTCCTTCTTGCAACGGCAAAATGAAAAGAGTATCACAAAGAGAAGTTCAATACTGCGAAATCTGTAAAATAAATACTGCAAAACTTGAGACCACGAGTACATTTGGAGGAGTCCAACAACAGAACACACAACAAAAATTCAAAGAAGAAATAACAATAAAATCAACCGAAGACTCCGTAGATATAATTCTAGTTTCACCACGACACCTCTTCAGAGCCCCCTACTCCCTCCATGAAAAAACTGCATTCGCCTCAATAGTCCTCGATAAAAATCAAATTGAAACATTCAAACCCACAGATGCAGACCCCCTTAAAATAAAAACACCAAAATCCTTCATGCCAAATTCAGAGGAAGGAGAGGCAAAGGAATTATTACTCCGAGCAATAGAAGAAGCTAATGAAAACCAACCAGAAGAAAAAGTAAAAAAATACGAAGGCGCATCGATAGACCTAAAGGGTTTGAAAATCACCGAGGAAATGTACCCTCCAATTATAAAAAAACTTTTATTAGGAATTAAAGATGATGGTAGAAAAAGGGCGTTGTCTTTGATACTTTCTTTCTTTACAAGTTTAGAATTTCCTCAAGATTTCATAGAAGAAAAAATCGAAAAATGGAATAAAAAAAATCATCAGCCATTAAAACAAGGTTACATTAAATCGCAAATATTATGGTATCTCAAAAATAAACGCCTACCTCCAAACTATGATAAACCAATCTACAAAGAATTCGGAATACGAAATCCTCCCGAGCCTGGCATGAAAAATCCAATCAACTATACACTTAAACGGGCAATGCAAGCTCAAAGAAAACCTCACAAAAAATTATCTCATAAGGAAGGTAAGAGTAGTTCGGAGATTTAGAATTTTTTAATTTGAAAGGAATATCCTTAGAGTTTTATTTCGTAAAATGAATTTTATTATGATTGTTTTAATTTTGACATTTTGAACTTTCCTTTTTCTTCTACAACGAGATTTTTTCTTACTAAATGTTTCAAGGCCTCATCTATCTTTGCTTTGATTTTATCACCCGTTCTATGATTGTGAAAAATCTCTTTAGCTACGTCCGCTACAAGCGTATCCTTTGTTGCACTAAATGTATTCTTAAGAATATTATATATTGCTCCAGCAAGTTCTTCTTTTGGAATTGAAATAAAAGGTCTTTGTTCTTCCCTTGATATTCTCACATCATAAATATCTTGTATTTTATCTATTGCAATAGTTTCTTTATTGGTGAATAGATTCATCTCATGACTTAATTCTCTAACTAAATAGTCACATTGTTCTGTTATTCGTTTGCCAAGTTTTTGTATCCCAAATGATGAGATGATTCTTTTGTATAAGTATTCTCTTTCAACAGGAGATTCTACTTCTAAAATTTGAACCATCTTTTTCTTAATAGTATCCTCATATATATCAAAAAAGTTGTCTGCTCTTCTTATTGATAATTCTGCGACTTCATAATGTTCATATGTGTCCTTGAGGTTTTCCTCTTCAAAGTCCTTTATGCTTTCAACTTCTTCAAATTTTTCGGGAACTATATTTTTAGTTATTGCTTTCTTTCGAGATAGATTCTTTACTTTTTCTTTAATTAGTTCAATCTCATATTCTCTATTATTTAACCAGTCATCAGACCATATTCTATGAATATCCCAGCCCAGCCCTTCGAGAACTTGTTGTCTTACTTTGTCTCTATCTCTTGCAAATCTTGATGAATGATATTGTGCCCCATCACATTCTACACCCAAAATATAATCTCCTTTATTTTTTGGATGTTTTATCGCTAAATCTATTCTGTATCCTGAACATCCAACTTGACCTACTACATCAAATCCTTCTTTTTTAAGAACGCCATATACTGATTCTTCAAATGGGGAGTCAAATTCTGAATGTTCAGTTGCTTCAGTAAATAATTCAAAGTCTTTATCTTTTGCATATCTAAGATATGCTTTTAAATATTTTGGACCATCACTATTTAATTTTGTATCATCAAGTTCTTTAGGATCTATTGATGAAACCACAATAGTTTTATATCTTGACCTTGTGACTGCTACATTGAGACGTTTATATCCACCTTCTTTATTCATAGGTCCAAAGTTATAACTTAAACTTCCTTTCGAGTCTTTACCATAACCTATACTTAAAATAATAATATCTCTTTCATCTCCTTGAACAGTTTCAAGGTTTTTAATAAATAAGTCTTCGGAATGAGAATCTATTTCTCCGTTTATATCTATGTTTGCCACTACAAACGCTTCTCTAATTGCATTTTCTTGAGCCATACTAAACGCAATAATACCTACTGATTTTTGAGGATGATTCTTTTTTACTTCTTTGTAGACTTTTACAATTTCTTTAGCTTCATCTCTGTTCTTTCGAGATTTACCCCTATCATAAACTCCATTTTTTACATATCTAAAATCCAGACCTGCTCCATCTGATTCTTTAGCATTAGGAAATGTAATCAATCTATTTTCGTAGAAATATCTATTAGAAAATGCTATGAGATGTTCATTTTTACTTCTATAATGCCATAGTAAAGGTTTTGTTCTAAATCTCGTGCCACATTCTGATAAAAAGCTTTCTAAATCTTCAATCTCTTCTTCTACATCTTCATCATCTCTACTCATAAAAAAAGATGTTGGTGGTAATTGTTGAGTGTCCCCAACGACAATTGCTTGATTTGCTCGCAATAAACAAGGGACAGCATCCTCAGGCATAATTTGTGATGCTTCATCAAATATAACTACATCAAACTTCATACTTGAAGGATTGGTATATTGACTAACTGAAAGAGGACTCATCATAAAACAAGGCTTAAGAGTAAAAACAAGATTAGGTATTGCTTCAAGTAAATCTCTTATTGGTTTAAGTCTTCTTTTCTTTTCAGCTTCTCGTTTTAAAACTGAAACTTCATTTATGCCATTACTTCTATAATTGAATGTTGGTTGGTCTTGTTCAATAGAGTCCATTATTTTAAATCTTTGAATATCTCTAACTTCTATATCAAGATTTCTAAACTGATCAATCTCAGATTTTGGTGCTTGAATAGATTCATTAAAAATTATTTTATCAAGTAACTGAATAAAATATGATTTAAGAAACACCTCTTTAAGATTATATTTTGGTCCAATTTCAAAGTATTTATATGTAAACTCTTGAATTTCTTTTGTTAATCCTGAAAATTCGTGTTTAAAAATAAGAATAGTATCAATTTTGCTTTTCTGCTCTAATAATTGAGATATATACTTCTGAATAACTGACAATTCTTTTTTATTATTAAATATATCAATATCAAAGAACTCCTGAATTCCTTGAACTAATTTAATAAATTGTTGAACTTCATTTAGAAGTGATTCATTTTCAAAAAAATATTTAATGACATTAAATTGATTCTCCTCGTTTAAATTCTTAGACCATTTAAAGAATCCTTCTAATGATTCAGTATATTCTTTTAATTTCGTTAAATTAGAAATATTAGAATTTTCTCCAATAGATTTAATCAATTGAGGATATGAATCGCATTGTTTTTTATGTAATTTTAAACTATTATCTAATTCTTCTTTAATGTTGAATATATGTATCCAATCTTTATGCTTCAATTCTCCTTTAGCATATTTTTGTAATTCGAATTTTATTTCCTTATATTCTTTATTAAATAATCTACCTAGAACATTAGTATTTTCAAAGATTTCTTTGAATTTTTTAATATTAATTTCTAAAAAATCTTCTTTTACTTGTTTCTTTAATGAATTTAATGATTCATCAATAGATGTTTGTGTTTCAAACAATTTTTTAATTAAATTTTGATAATCATAAAAATCTTTACTACATAAGTATTCTGGAACTTTATGTATTTTTTTAAATTCATTATGTTGTTTAGAAAACTCATTTAGAAAATCAATATTTGAAATTACTATTTTTGATTTTTGATTCAAATCAAATAACAATTTATCTATAAAAGAAGAGGAACTTGTTAATTCTTTAATTGCTGTTTTTAATTTCTCTCTTTGAATACTTGTGTTCTTTTCTCTTTTGAAATTAAAATAGACACTATTAAGAGGATTAGAAATATTTTTTCGAATATGATCTAATTTTTCTATTGTGTTAATTGAATGACTAAATCTTTCTTCTGTAAATTCAAGACACTCATTTAATTCTTGAGTTATTAAGTCAACATCTAACAATTTAGCAAGTTCGCCCCGTATATCATAAACAGAAAAATTTCTTGGTTTATGTTTTTTAGATAAAAAATTATAATATTTATTTATTATATCTTGATTTTCAAGATATGTATTAAAAGAATATCGTTTAACTGATTCTTTGATTACTGGAGATGTCTCAAGTTCAGTTATGAGTTGGTTAACAATCTCTTTTTTGTTTCCTTTGTAATTGTGCAAATTAAGACAATATCTTCCAAGACCTACTTCATCAAGTCTTTTTTGAACAACATTTAAAGCAGCCATCTTCTGACTAACAAAAAGAATCTTTTTCTTTTTCTCCATCAAGGCAGCAATGATATTTGCAATCGTTTGACTTTTACCTGTACCTGGCGGACCTTGAAGAACAAAAGTAACTCCTGCTTTAGCCAATTCTATTGCTTTCTTCTGACTGGAGTCCGCTGATAAAACATCAATTCCATCAACATCATTTTCGAATTCAGTTCTTTGAGATTCAGCAATATCATCTTGAAGTGCATTTTTGTCACCGACGTAACATTTAATTAAATCACTTTGAGCAAGAAGTTTTCCGTGTTCTTCTAAATCTGCATACATAATATATTTTTGATAGGAAAATATATCTAAATAAGCATCTTCTGTGATTTTCCATTCATCTCTTCCAGATATTACTTTTTTAAATTTTTCAATAAATGGTTCTATCTCCCCTTCAAATTCAGGAACTGTGATTCCAAAATCATTACTTAGTTTTTCAATCAATGCAGGATTTACTCGTAAATCATCAGAACTAGATATTATTTCAAATCTGTGTTCTTCTTTTGAAGTATAATTTAATCGTTCAATATTAACAGGGAATAAAAATAATGGTGCTGAAAGATAATCTTCAGAATGTTTATTGTCTTTGTATTTGAGCGCATATAGGCTAACAAATGAGGAATTGATTCCTAATTCTTGAAAATTCTCTTTTGCTTTGTGATAAATAGAAACTAATTTTCGTTCTGTTATTTCATCTTCTTCAGAACATCGCCATAAACGATCTTTTAATTCTTTTTTTTCTGTTTTAGCAAAAAATATGTTTTTTTCATCATAAAGGTCTGTAAGTACTTGAGCGATAGGAGGTTCAGTAATTTTAATAGATTTTGATTTAGTAAAACGATATGATACAAGATTGTTTCGTTTAGATAAATCA
Organism: Candidatus Pacearchaeota archaeon; assembly: GCA_023142835.1. Lineage (GTDB taxonomy): Archaea > Nanobdellota > Nanobdellia > Pacearchaeales > GW2011-AR1 > JAGVXH01. The sequence continues at coordinate 24,680 of JAGLIS010000026.1, forward strand.
ATAAGCTTCTTTTTCCAATATTCAGATTTCTTTTTAAGAATTTGTTTTGTCTCCATATTTTAAACCTTATTGTCCTCTTTTTTTAATTCTTTTTCTGCAAAAATTTCAAACTTACGAGAAATAACTAACCCTTTATCTTTACAATGAGCCTTATATTTATCATATAAATCTTCATCAACTTTCAAAGTTATATTTTTTCTCCCCATAATAAAATAAATGTTTGCACAGCTTTATAAATATTGCTATAATAATATTCCCTCCTAAATGTTCTTTTAAAAAAAGAACCAAAA
>JAGLIS010000027.1 GCA_023142835.1 Candidatus Pacearchaeota archaeon
GCACCCATCAGATTTTCGGCAGTAAGAAAACTCTTCGTCATTTCGCTCCTTGACCATGCTACGCTCTCGCCTATCGGCTCAGGACAATTAATAGGAATATGAAGAGATTTAACAACTTTCACCAATTCCCTATTCGGAAATCTTTAGATTTTCGAGTGAGAGGTCTTTGACCGACCTCTGGCGATTGAGAGCTTCGAAGAAGCAACCTTTTATAAATAACCAACCTCTTAATCCTATATGAAAAAAACAGGTGTATTCACAATATTATTCTTATTACTATTCTCCTTAGCTCCAGCATTCGCTTCCGACAACGAAACAACATCAACAGACGATTCAGAATCTGACTCAGATAAAATTGAGGACGGCTTTAACTGTCTCGAGGAAAAAGTAGGAGACTGCTCAGGATTAACAATTCAAGAACTAGCATACACAATTCTTGCAACACCTGATAACGCCTTCGACGATTGCGTAGCCGAACTTAATAGCAGAAAATCTTCAGACAATTGGGACAATATTAGAGACACAGCACTTGCAATCTTAGCACTAGACCACGCAGGCGAAGACACAACACCTTCCGAAGAATGGCTACTTGAACAATCGAAAACTCCAACAGATTTAATGTGGTATTTACAACAAGACTCTAACGAAGTGGTCGAATGCCACATAGGATACGATTCCAGCGATTACTCCATAAATATCGGAGAAAATAAAAAAATAGATACAGATGCAGGTTCATGTTTAACTCGAACACATTCTAATTTCTGGCTAGAAGTTACTCCAGAATGTTACAACAAAGAATTCATTATCGAATGCGACGAAGATTTCATCGCAACACTCCTATATAAAAATAAAAATTCTCCAATAATACATTCCCTAGAAGGAACCGAGTCCTCCCCTGCATTCAGTTCAATAAAATTAGAAGTAACCTCGAAATGTTTCGGGACATCTTCTTGCGAATACGAAGCAACCGCTTGGGCGACATTAGCACTATTAAAAACCGGACACAACATTGAAGAATATATCCCTTATGTAATTGCAATGGCTTCTAGCAACGAGCAATATCTCCCCGACGCCTTCGCTTATATGGCAACTAACTATGACTATTATGCAACACAACTAATTACCGACCAGAAACTTGGAAATTACTGGGAAGCGGAAAACTCTGCTTACGATAGATACTATGACACCGCATTAGCACTAATTGCAATAGGAAGCTCATCGTCGGAAAAAGTTACAAATTCGCGGGATTGGCTTTTATTCTCTCAAGGTTCTAACGGTTGCTGGCAGAATTCAATACGAGACACAGCGATGGTTTTATGGGCTCTTGAAGGTAGAGCAGGAAGAAGTTCGGGCGGAAGCGGAAGCGGAGTAACATACTGTTCACAAGCAGACTACTTTTGTATTCCCTCAAAAGATTGCCCGTCCTCCGAAGATGTCGGAGATAATTATTTCTGCCCATCATTATCAGACACTTGTTGCATGACTGAAAATCTCCAAAGTTGCTCAGAATATAGTGGAACCGAATGTTCTTCCGAAGAGGTATGTATTGGAAACATGCGAAGAACAATAGACACAGATAGTTGTTGCACGGGAGAATGCACAGAGGAGATTGAAGAAACCGAATGCGAATCAATGTTTTATACTTGCAGAGATTCATGTTCAGATAATCAAGAAATAGTATCAGTTTATTCATGTGACGGATCCCAAGTTTGTTGTAAAACAAAAACTTCTGAAGAATCTGAAGGTGGAATATGGTGGATTTGGATTTTAGTTATTTTAATCTTCGCAGTTCTCATAGCAATAGGTTATGTTTATCGAGATAAACTAAAATTATTATGGTTCAAGCTAAAGACGAAATTTAAGAAAGATAAAAAACAGGGAGGAGGTATGGCTCCACAAGGACCAAGACCTGGAATGCCTCCACGACCAGGTTTCCCTCCAATAAGAAGAATACCTATAAAAGCTCCTCCACGAGTGAGACAACGACATAACCACGAAGACAGAGCAATGTCAGATACGTTCAAAAAACTCAAAGAAATGTCCAAGTAAGATTTATTAATCATTGAATCTTAATCAAATTATGAAAAGGTGCTCAATAGTTTATTTATTTATATTCCTAGCCCCCCTAGCTTCAGCAATTCCAACACTGACGCTTCAACACAACGAGATACAACCTGGCGAAACAATCTTTGCAACAATTACAACAGTTGGAGAATTTACAAAAGAAATATCATCATCAGATATCAAATTCTTCGAAGGTCGAAAAGAAGTTTTTTTTGAATCAGACATAACTTTCCACAACAGTACTTTCTATATCTATATCTATACAACACGAGAAGGAAATTTCACATTAGAAATATCAAACATTTTATACAAAGAATCCGACGAGTTACAATCAATAACTCTTGAGCAACCAATGGAAATAAAAAACAATTATCTAATAGATGAAGAAACAAACGAAACAAGAACAGAAATACTTTCAATCAAACCCGGGTTCATTAGAGCAACCGATGAACCAAGATTAAAATTAATCAACAAAGGAACTTCAACATTGAACATCACATACTTAGAAAACGAGACAACCCTTCAGCCACAAGAATCAACCGAAATAGAAATTCAGCAAGAAGAAATATTTTCCAATTTGAAAATTTCGACTTACAAAGAATTTTTAATTCCCATAATACGTCCAGCACCCGAAGATATAATTATTCCGAAAGTGAAACACGATTTAAAACACGACCCCGATTTATTATTGCTTGAGCTCCTAACCGACGAAAAATCAAGTGCTGAAATAACCTTATTCAATTTCGGCGACGAGAATATTACAAATATAAAATTAACTTCAGATATATCATTTTTAGAGATTGAAGAGATAAAAGAATTAGAGGTGAGGGGCGTTCATAATTTATCTTTAACATTTTCTCCAAAAAATCCAGGTCATATCCAAGGGAAAATCAACATCACTTATACTCAATATGAAACTGAAAAAAATCTATCAATTCCCTTAAGTCTTTTTGTTTTGCCTACTGGAAGCACCGAAGAAGATTTCCAAATCTCTGACGAGAACTGCGAAGACAAAGGCGGAGCCGTTTGCACATTAGAAGAAGATTGTGAAGGTGAAGCAACATTTACAAAAGGAGGAGACTATTGTTGTTTAGGAATTTGCGTCCTGATTGAGACAGATAAAGAAGGTACTGGATTTGGTTGGCTACTCGGATTAGTTATTTTAACAGCATTAGGATTTGGAGGATATTATCTTTACAAAAAACAAAAAAGTATTACTCCTAAAAAACCTGAAGAACAATTAAAAGAATCTTCAGAAAAATATTCAAAAAGACTAACTGGAGGATTACAGAGGAGTTAATTGTTTCTTCTTCTTAACAACTTTATTCTTTTTAGAAATTACTTTCTTCTCAATAACTTCCTTATCCCCCTCTATCAAAGCCTCTTGCGCCGCCTTCAATTCCGCACCCATCTGTTGGAGTTTCCCACCAGCAATCTTCATAATATCATCATAACGATGAAGCCTACCAGAAATATTATTCAGCAAATTCGTCGCTTCGCCCATATCCAGAGTAACTTTCGAAGGTTCAATAACTTCAACTGAAGACGGCATAAAATCAAACATCGTCTCACTCATCCTCGCAAAATTTTCAGTCTCAAAATCAGCCTCGGCAAAACAAGTAAACATCACACCTTCAGAAATAGTTCCTTCCGCACCCGAAGAATTTTCAATCTCCCTCGGCTCACTAATCTTAATCGAATGAACCTCAATATCCTTAACCTCATTAAGAACCTCGATATGCTTAGTCAAAGAATCCTTCACATGCTCCGCAGGCCGACCCGCCATCTCAACAATCATAATCGATCTTACCATTATTTTACTCAAACCTAACTCCTTTTTTAAACTTACTTATCAAAAAGCAATACAACAATGACAAAAATCAAAAATACTGAAAAAGCATAAGGACTATATTTCAAAATCTTAAAATTCTTAGACTCATAAACAACTTCCTCAGAATTTTCTATAACACTATTCAAAACAATATCTTCTTTTTGAGGAGCTAGAATAATATTTGTTTTTGAATTTTCTTCAACCAATGAATTATCTTCTGAAATTTTTGTTTTCTCATCGAGCTTTTCATCTACTTCACCATTTTCATTCTCAACACAGGCAAGACTTTGCAATTTAATCTTCTCCAAAGTTTTCTCTCCAATTCCATAAACTTTTATTAAATCATCTACAGAATTAAAAGGTCGTGTATCAATTATCGCCTGTGCCTTTACAGAACCAATCCCATCCAACTCCTCCAAATCTTCCGCCGACGCAGAATTAATATCAATCTGACTATTCTCACATCCAGCAACAATAGAAACAAAATTTAACATCAGCAAAAATAAAACAAAATATTTCATAAATAATTTTCTAATCTAAGATTTTCTTCCAATTTAACCAACAATCCTTCAAACATAAACTAAAAAATATCTAGAGCTATAAAAAGATTATTAATCTCTACTAGATAGATATATAATCCAAAAAAGATTAATATCCAGCGTGTTATACGCAATTAAATTTTCCCTAGTCTAAATCTCATTCTTCTTTTAGGAAAAGAATCAAAAAGTTATTTAAGTATAGAGTAATTAGGTACTTTATATGGTTAATAATCTTAGTGAAAAATATAAATCTTTGATTGAAAAGTCAAAAAATCCTTATTTAGAAGAAATTACTTTTAACGAGAAAAGAATTATAAAAAATATTCAGGATATTAGTACTCGAATATTCATTGACTTAGGAGCTGGGACAGGAAGGTTTTCCGGTTTTCTTTCAAAAATTGCAAAAAAAGTTTATGCTATTGAAATAAATTCAAAATACCTGGCTAAACTAAATGAACTAGGAAAAAATACTCCCAATTTAGAAGTTTTTCAAGGAAACATTTTAGATTTGAATCAGATCTTAGAAGGTAAAGAAATTAAAAATCCGGTAATATTATTGCCCCAAAACACTTTATCCATTATTGAAAATGCAAGGGAAATGGAGATACTTTCTATTATTAAAAAATTTCTTAAAGATACTGAAGGAGAGTTGATTATAACATTTGCACTTTCCAATTCACTTAAAGACTGGGGAATGAAATTTTATGAATCTCTAAAAAGTATGGTTGGCGAGCCAGATTATGATAAAATAGATTTTAATAAAGGTATTTTTATAAGTAAAACAGGGTATGTTTCGAGGTGGCACTCAATGAAAGAAATATCTATTATAAAGGAATTTCTTGGAGGGAAAATAATAGAAGATTATTCTACAAGATATTACCGAATACTTCACATTAGTTTTTCCTAGCTTATCGAAAATAATATATAGTCTTATACTCGTTCAAAATTATGAAATGTTTGTTTATGGATGTAATTGAATATCAAGCTCAAAAACCTGCTAAAAAAGAAGTCGAATCTTTAAAAAATTGCTTAGTGGTTCTAGTAACCTTTGAAAAAAATGATAATTTAAAACAAACCATTAATCTAATAAACGATGTCGAAAAAATTGCTAAAGAATACAATACCAAAAAAATTATGTTGGGACCTTTTGCACATCTTTCATCAAATTTATTAGAGTCAAAAAAATCAATTTCACTTCTTTCTTCTATTGAAAAAGAATTATGTGATAAATTTCATTTACTTGTTTCTGAGTTTGCAGTTGAAAAGGGCTTATTATTAAATGTGCGACCAGGGTATTTAAATATAAGATTCAGATCATATTGAATTTAGCTAAAATTTTTTGATTCCTCCAGTTTTTCATACATATAGTCTCTTGAGGAGTAATTTATCATAGTGAAAGATACTTGCAAGTTTTTCTATCAAAATTGCCTTCGGCGACTCCGTTAAATTCTGATGTTATACGAAATTGAAAAAGGCAAAAGATGTAACCTCTAATACATAGTAATGGAACTAAAAATTTAAATATATTAATAAATTACTTATTAAAATGGGCTTAAAAGAAATAGCACTAAAAACAATAACATATCCTATTTTAGGAAATACAAGTACCGACCTCCAAAAACTACTTGAAGAGAAAACTGATTGGTACAAAGGGCTTTCGGCTGAGTGCGTAAGTGAATGGACAAATTTTGTCCCATATGTTGTTCTTCCGTTTTGGCTCACAAAAGATGTTTATATGGGAGATCCTCCCTTTGAATCTCCCCTTGCACCAAGTCTTTTTTTTGCTACAATGGGCTATTGGATAGTTGAAGGTTTAGTTAGAACGTCCTTACACAATCATGAAAGAAGCATTCCAAGCGATGATGATCCATATTCAGGGCATTGTGAATATTGGAAATATCCTGCTGCTTCTTTACCTGGAAAAATTCTGTCAATTCCTTTTGATATATTGAACAATCATTATACTTGGATTATCTAAAATCTTTCTACCTTTCCCCTTTTCAACTTTCCTTTCAGTCAAGTCAAGCAACAACAGATTCAAAGATTCAGACTTTACAGCACTCTCATCCAAATTTGTTACCCAACTTCAAACATTCTTATCGCATCCTTTTTAGAATATCTTTAACATCAAAATAATCAACCCTAACCCTATTTTTTTTCTTAACTTTCCTAGCAATCCAAATCTCATTAAAAATCCCATTATCCAAATACCACTGACACTTTTTCTTCTCAATAGGACTCAAAGTCCCATTCATCTTAACCTCGATGCCAACCACATTATACCTATCTCCTTCCATTTTTTGAAACCCAATAAAATCTGGGAACCCCGTCCCCTGTCCCCTCGGCATCATAATTTTTCTAAAAGGATTAAACTTCCAATCAGTTTTTGCAGGATGAAGAACCCCTTCGTCCAAATCAACATTATTCGACCACTTATCAACAATCCAACCAAGCTCCTCCAAATCCTTCCGAACCTTCAATTCAAATTGTCCTCCCTGTGCCTTACTCTTCGACCCTCGCTTAATAGCCGACTTCTTCTTCAAAACAACATTCCCCCCCTCATCAACACTCGCCTTATATTCAACTTCCCTTTCAGCACTCTTTAATTCCATAATAGATTAAGTAGATTGAGAATTATAAAACTTTATATACCTCAGAATTTTTTAATTCTTAGGTGAAATATGTTAGAGATTCAAATAATAACCCTTATAGGGCTAATTTTCTTATCCGCATTTTTTTCAGGAACAGAGACCGCACTAATGTCATTAAATTCAGTTAAAGTTAAATCCCTAGTTAAACAGCAGAAAAAAGGCTCAGAAGTTTTATACAGACTTAAACAAAATCCACACAGACTAATTATTACAATTCTTGTAGGAAATAATCTTGTAAACATCGGGGCTGCGGCCTTAGCGACGGCATTCTTCATAAATCTCCTTGGTTCGGTAGGGATAGGAATTGCAACAGGGGCAATAACATTTCTAATTTTAGTCTTCGGAGAAATCATACCAAAAACCTTTGCCTCACAAAACGCTGAAAAAATCTCGCTTACAGTAGCTAAGCCAGTAGAAATTTTGTCATTTATCTTCTTCCCATTAGTTTGGTTTTTCGAACGAATTTCAGGAATTATGCTAAAGCTTCTCGGCTCAAAAGAAGAAGCAGAGGTATCAAGAACAGAATTAGAAACCATAGTTGCTTTAGGACTAAAAGAAGGAATCCTCGAAAAAGACGCGGCAGAAATTATGCATAATGTTTTAAGATTTGAGGGAACCACCGTTCAAGAAATAATGACTCCGAAAGTAGAAATGTTGACAGTAGACGGAAACAAAAAACTTAGCAAAGTTTTGGATTATATCGTGAAAACACCACATTCCAGATATCCTGTCAGCATTAAAGAGAATGAAATAATTGGAGTGCTAGACATAGATGATGTATTGAAACAAGTTAGGGACAAAAAATTAGGTAAAAAAGTAAAAGATTTAGTTCGACCAATAATTTTCGTTCCAGAAACTAAAGAGATTGATGATTTATTGACAGAGTTTGAAGGCAAGGAAGTTCCAATGGCAATAGTTGTAGATGAATACGGAGATATCGAAGGATTAGTTACGGTCGAAGATATCTTAGAGGAAATTGTCGGGAATATTTTTGATAAAAGCAAGACAAAAAATATTTACTTTAAAAAATTGAATGATAAGTCAATAATAGTTGATGCAAAAATTCCTATCGATAAATTGAACAAATCCCTAGACTTAGGAATTAGAGGAAAACAGTATAATACTCTTGCCGGATATATCGAACACAAATTGCAAAGAATCCCTAAAAGAGGAGAGAAAATCAAATTAAAAAATGCCATAATCGAAGTTCGAGAAGTCACAAGACAAGGAATCAAGAGCGTGAATATAACCAAGCCATAATTTCTAGAACAATTTTATTAGTCTACATAAGTTAATAAGTAAGAAAATTATTTTAAAATAGATAGGAATAAAAATGGAATTTTTTAAAAAAGGAGAACTTAAACTGCTTTGGCCTTTTTACTTAAATGTTTTAATTTCTCCAATGCTATTTTTTCTCCCAGCGTTTATGATAATTTATTTTAGAGATTTAGGTTTTAGTATATTCCAAATATCTCTTTTGACTATGATGATGCCTCTTTTCATGCTTTTATTTGAAATTCCAACTGGAGCAGTTGCTGACATTTATGGAAGAAAAATTTCAGTATTGCTGGGAATGTTAATTGAAGGGGTAACAATATTTTCAATTTTCTTTTTGAATAACTTTTATCATTTAATGTTCGCATTTGCTTTGATTGGCCTTGGAAGCACCTTTAGTTCTGGAGCAAAAGAAGCATGGATAACAGATTTGATCAGAAAAGAAAAGAAAAACTTCTTACAGAATTATTTTGTGAAAAGTAGAAGTCTTAGTAATTTTGGTTTAGTAGTTTCAGGTATACTTGGAGCTTTTTTAGTTAAACAATTTGGCGTTTCTATTATTTGGATTTTTGCTGGGATTTCTCTCTTTACTTCCATTATGTTACTTGGATTTGCAAAAGAACATTTTATCAAAAGAAAAGTTAAGATTAAAGATTCATTCAAAAGTCTAATAAAACAATCTAAAGTATCAATCAGATATGCAAAAAATCATCATATTTTATTCTTATTATTGATTGCTACTGTCTTGACAGTTTTTGCCACCGAGTTTAGTAGTTCTCTTGCTTGGATTCCCCTTTTACAAAATCTTAGTTTTCCAGATTATGCCTTTGGTTATTTATGGTCTGCTATAGGAGTCATAGGAATTTTTGCCCCACTCGTTTCTTTAAAATTTCTCAAGAAAGGACAAGAAAGAAAGTTTATCTTGAATACAATTCTTTTAACAATTTTAGTTTTGGCTTTAGTAATTTTCGTTAAAAATATTTTCTTTGCTTTTTTAATTATTTTATCTCAATTATTTCTTGGAGGAATGAGTTATCCTGTTGAAAGAAACTATTTCCATAAATTTATTAAGAGTAAATTAAGGGCAACCGTCGGAAGTGTGGAAAGTATGTTAATTGGTCTCATTGGTATTTTAGCTATGCCCCTTGCAGGTTTAAGCGTGGATTATTTAGGTCCACAATATACAATCCTATTATCTGCCTTCTTGATGATTCCTTCCGCAGTAATTTTTTTTAAGATAAAAGATGGAAAATAGTAAGGTAACTAAAATTTTCTCACTCTTTCCCCACAACCCTCATCAAAGGAAACGCAACACATTCCTTAATCGGACGCCCTATCATAAAAGAAAATAACCTCTCACTAAAACCAAAACCACAAGCAGGTGGCATCCCATATTTTAAAGCCTCGATAAATCCATCATCATGCTCCATCGCCTCAGAATCCCCCTCATCACCAAGCATCCTCTGCTCCTCAAACCTCTTCTCCTGGTCAATCGGGTCATTCAATTCACTATAACCATTTCCAACCTCACTCCCACCAAGAATAACTTGAAACTGTTCAACCTTCCGAGAATCTGCCTCACTCCTCTTAGCCAACGGAGTCATCTCAACTGGCTGTCCTACCAAAAACCCAGGTCCACTAATATCTCTCCTACAAAACTTCCAAAGCGAATCAACAAGTTTCCACTTCCCCGCAGAACCATCATACTCTAACTTCAAAGAATCCAACTTTTTCATAATCCCTTTTTCATCAGCTTCGTAAATATCAATTCCAGTTTTCTTCTTAATCAACTCTTCAAAATCATATCTCTCCCATTTCTTTCCCAAATCAATTTTATGTCCTTGTGCCTCAAACTTCAACGAACCCAAAGTCGCCATAGCAATTTCCTTATACATCTCCTCGACCAACTTCATCCCATCATTAAAATCCGCATACCCCCAATAAAATTCCATCTGCGAATAATCTTGTAAATGCTCAGCATCCATACCTTCATTTCTAAATTGTCGACCAATCTCAAACGTCTTCTCATACCCTGCAACCAACAATTTCTTTTGCCAAAGTTCCCCCATCGAAATCCTCAAATAAACCTCAATATCCAAAGCATCATGATGCGTAGAAAAAGGTGTCGCTACTGCTCCGCCAGCAGAGTTTTCTAAAACAGGAGTCTCAACTTCCAAAAAATTCCTATCAACTAAAAACGTCCGAACCGAATTCCAAAACCTCTGCTTCTTAATAAATATCTCCTTAACGTCCTCATTCATAATAATATCCAAATACCTCTTCCTCAATCTCTCCTCCTCATCCTTCAACCCACCATGCTTATCTGGCAAAGGCAAAATAGACTTAGTCAAAATAAAAAGTTCCTGTGCCATAATCGAAACCTCACCCGTCCGAGTTTTCACAACCTCTCCCCGAACACCAATAATATCACCCCCATCAATTTTCTTAAACATTCCAATAACCTCCTCGGGAACTTCACCTTTCTGAACGACAATCTGAATCGTCCCATGCAAATCTTGCAAACTCAAAAAAGACAACTTCCCAAAACTCCTCTTCACCATAACACGACCCGCGATAACCTTCTCCTTCCCAGACTTAGCTTCATTTTCCAACTTATCAAACTCTTCCCTAACATCAACAGAATAAACTCTCTCATCATTCAAACCAAACCGATGTGCATACGGATTAATCCCCTCATCCCTCAGCATCGATATCTTCTTAATTCTCTCATCAACAATTTGCTTCTCCCTTCCAGCCATCTTCATAAAATTACATAGAAATCAGATTTATAAAACTATCAAATCCTAAAATCTCAAAATCTTAAATTCTCTAAAATCGCAACAACTGAAAGGCGACCGATTTTCCCGCACGGCTCTGCCGTAAGACTAACTAAAACCTAAGAATTTTAAATTCTTTAAAATCTCCAGACCACTTTCTCTCTACAATCTGAACATCCCTAATCTGTGCATGCTCCGGACCTTTCCGAACAAACCCTGCAAGCCTACCAATAGCTTCACTCTCTCCTTCGACAATAATTTCAACATCACCATTAGCCAAATTACGAACAAACCCTTTTAATTTTAAGTTGTCTGCATGTTCTTTTACAAACTGCCTAAAAAAAATCCCTTGAACAGTTCCCTTAACAACAAACTTCGCCGCCTTCTTTACCATATCAATAAAGTTACACAGAGGTTTTTATAGATATCGATACCATAACAAATTTATCTCAAGGAGTAAAGTTCTTAATTTAAAAAATTCTATTTCTCTTAAAATAACATCTTTTACAAACTTTGTTTGTAGTACAGCTTGTTAGTAGAAATTTAATTTAGTGCTTGAAGTATTTACTTAATCATAATTAACTGTTTAAATTAGAACAAATTCCCTCGACAATTTCCCAAATTAATTTCTCAGCCAGCTCGTAAACTTGCGGGAGAAATTAACTTTTCATAACCCGAAGTTAATTTCAATTGAGAAAAATACTAATTAATTTGAATAGGGCAGAACTTTTTTAGCACGTACTATTAAAAGTGGAGAATGAATTCTTTCATCTTTCCAAAAAGTTTCATGAGGGCAATTTTCCACTATAGGCTCTTTTATCACATCTACTTCAAATCCTACATTTTTAAGAATTTTAACATAATCCTCTTTTGATCTCCAATAATCATAAAATGGAGTATCCATTCCCGTTAATTCGACTTTAATTGGTGTTCCGCTTTTAATTTCTTTTGGTATTTCTCTTTTCATTGAAATAAAATCATATCCTAATGATTTTGGATGTGGTTCTAAAACAATAAAATATCCATCAGGATTTAGTTTTTTATAAATCTGTTGAGCAATATTTATTACTTGAGCATCCTGTTGCATTGTGCAAAACACAAAATTAGCAACTGCATTATCAATTGATCCTTCTTCTAATAAAGACAAATTATCATCTTTAATTACTCTATAGTCAATGTTGGTTTTACCTCTTTGTTTTGCTATTTCAATTGCATTTTCAGAAACATCAACAGCAGTAACTAATGCCCCTAAATCTCCTAATATTTTACTAAATTTACCCGAACCACATCCATAATCTAAGATTTTCTTTCCACCAATTCCTTCTAGCAAATCTTCTACTACTGAATAACCTAATCTCCAATCCATTATAGCATGATATTGGTTATCATATTCTTTTGCAATTTCGTTCCAAATGTCTTTATTTGTCATAACAAAGTAGTACTAAAAAGAGTATTTATTTGTTATTTCCTCCCTAAGAGGATAAAGTAGAAAAGTTTAAATATAAACAAATAATTTATTCAGTTATGGACACAAAAATACTGGAAGAAATTGGTTTTACAGCAGGGGAAACTAAGGTATATTTCTCATTAATTGGATTAGGAGAATCTACTATTGGTCCACTTTCAAAGAAAGCAAAAGTTACTCCTGCAAAAGTTTATCCTATACTAGACAAACTCAAAGAGAAAGGACTAATTACTCACGTAATCAAAAGCGGAACAAAATATTTTCAAGTCTTAAATCCAAATAGAATTCTTAATTATCTTGAAGATAGAGAAAAGAAACTGCATAATCAAAAAAAGGAGATAAAAGAGTTAATTCCTACTCTTATTTCACAACAAAAACAAGAAGCCGAACAATATGCTACCGTCTATGAAACATTTAACGGAATTAAAACTCTTTATGACGAGATATTAGATTTCTTCTATAAAAATAAAGAAGATTTTATTGGTTTTACATTAGGAGAAGAATACAAAGACAAACTGGTCAATATTTTCTTTAAGAATTATGATGCTAAGCGGAAAGACCTTAAAATAAAAACTAAACTAATCGGTTTAGAGCATCAAAGAGAATTCTTAATTAAAGAATATGGAAAAAATCCTAATGTAAAAATCAAATATCTATCTCATGCAGTTCCTACTGGTCTAATAATCTATGGTGATAAAGTAGCCACTATTCTTTGGCACGACACTCCCAGTGCTTTTGTCGTTCATTCTAAACAAAAT
>JAGLIS010000028.1 GCA_023142835.1 Candidatus Pacearchaeota archaeon
TTTTCATTTTTTCCTCCGAAATTTAGTTGAGTCTGAATTTTTAGAAAAATATGTGATTAATTTTTCTAGGTGTTTTGAAAAATTTCTTTTATGTTTCCATTTGAGAAAGTCTCTGCAAGTTGGACATATTTTATCTTCTATATTCCCGATTTCTTTTTTACAAACAAAACATTTTTTCATGAATCTTAAAAATAAAATGATTATAAATGGACTCGGAGACAAATTAGTAGTTAAAAAGTAGTCTAAAAAGTAGTCTTTTTTCTCTCCGATTTTTTATAAGGTTTATTTGGATAGTTTTTTTATGGGAGATAAAATTGCGGAAGATATTGGCGAGGAAATTATTTCTCGGTTAAAAGAATTGATAGCAATTCTTGAATTAAAAGTTAGGGAGAAACAAAATGAGAAAGAATGCACAAATTCATCTATTAATTGAAACTGAACTTTTTGATTTATTGAAAAAAGAATCTGAAAATAGCAGTATATGCTTTTCAGAATACTGCAGAAGAAAGCTAAGGGAGAATTGTAAGCTTGAGGTTGTTGAAAGATTGTTGAAGGAGGCTCTTAAGAGGAATGGAAAAGAATAAAATAATTTCTGGAGATTGCATTAAGGTAATTAAAGAGTTCCCAAAGAATTCTATTGATCTTATAATCACAGATCCTCCTTATGGAGATAATGTTGGATATGGATTTAATAATAAAATTATAAAGAATAATAAAAACCCTTTAATCAATTGTCAGGCATTAGTGGAATGTTATAGAGTCTTAAGAAAAAATAGCAGTCTTTACTTATTTACTAATTGGAAGAATTATCCATTTTTGACAGAATTTATATTGAGATATACAAACTTTAAGATTAGACATTTAATAGTTTGGAAAAAACATAACTTCGGTTTAGGTTGGGCTTTTAGGCATCAGTATGAACTAGTCTTAGTCTTAGAAAAAGGAAAGCCAAAATATAATCTAAAGAATTTTTCAGATGTTCAAACTTGCAGTCATATTAATCATAATGACAAAACACATCCCCATGAAAAACCTATCGATTTGATAATGAAGATGATTGAACATAGTTCTAGGGAAGGAGATTTAATTTTAGACCCTTTTTGTGGAAGTGGGGCGGTTTGTGTGGCGTGTCGAGAGATGGATAGGAATTGGATTGGTATTGAGTTGGATGAGAAGTATGTTGAAATGGCTGGAGGAAAGACTCAATTAAATTTTGTAGGAGGTAAAAATGATAGATAAATACATTGAAGAACGAAGAGAAGCAATCAAAGATTCTAAGACTAATGAAGAGATCGACACAGTCTTGAATAAAACTTATGATGATGGCTTTGAAGATGGATCCGATGAATAATTCCAGGGAATTAGGATTTATGGAACGTTTTTCTATAGTAGCAATTGTAGGATATCTATCCTATTTCTTCGTGGTATCCATACAAATAACTTTTTTATCTTATAGTTATCTTCAAAAATTAGTCTCGATAATTTTATGGTGCTTAGTAACTCTTGGTATAAGTAGATTAGTTAGAAAATTGTTAATTAAAATTTTGAATTACTGATTCATTTTAACAAGTATTCCTTCTTGTTTAACATGTTCCAAAATACTCCTCATCTGTATTTCTAAAACCTTAATTCTTTCGTTCAAAACTACTTTTTCTTTCTCTGTCTTGGTCAATCTTTGCTCCAATTCTGTTTTTGTAGTATCTATTAAAATATCTTCCTCGCTAATTGTATCTTTCATACCGAGCATTTCACTATAATAATGAATTTTATCAGATTTCTTCCAGCCGAATCTAAACTTCAATGCTGATTCTGATTTATATCTCGGTAGCCAATAACAGCAGGAGATATGTCTAAAATCATACATTGTTAAATCTGAATATTTCTGTCCTGCAAGGCTTTTCCCTTCTCCGAAAAGCTTTCCCGAAAGTCTTTTGAGGTATCTATTTGTGACAGAGGGACAAATATCAAATAAATAATCTTCTTCCGATAATTTTTTGACTCGGATATATTCCTTTACTAATTCCGAACAAAGCATTAGTTTAATTCTTCTTCCAAATGTTTTGGATACTTCGTCTCGGATATTTAATTCCTTGCAGTCTTTTAATAAATCTGAAACTTTGATATTGATTAATTCTGTGGGCGATCTTATTCCAGAGTCGAATAAAAACATAATCAAAACTTTGTAATTATATTTGGCGTTTTCATACATTTGCTTAACTTGACTTTCATCTAAATATACCCATTGAGGTTTATCTTTAGAACAATCAAGATCTTCAGTTATGTCTAAGATTTTTATACCTTGTTTTCTATTAACTTTTATATGCCAATTCCAGAATGCCTTAATTATTTTAACAAAGTCAACAACAGACCGATAAATTTCCCCATCAACTCTCTTAATTTCTCCGCTTCGCATTTTAGAGAAGAACGTAATTAGTTGATGTTCTGTTAAATCTGTTAGACATTTTATTTTATAATATTCTTCAAATCTTTTTGACATAAAAATCATTCGCTGTTTTAGATTATTCAAGCGGACATAACTCCGAGAACCTTTCGCACTTTTTCTTGATACATTCATACCTAATTCCATATCAAAAACATATCTTATAATTAAGTCAGAATGTTCTCTAGAGATTCTCTC
>JAGLIS010000029.1 GCA_023142835.1 Candidatus Pacearchaeota archaeon
GAGATTTCATTGGAGAACGGCGGTGACCCGAGTTCAAATCTCGGCGGGAGCGTTTTAAATTTTATTCCGAGATTGAACTCTCGAGTTCTCCTAGAGGACTACCCTATTCGTTTTACTCGTGGGCATTATCTCGGCTAAAACATTTTCTTTATTGATCAAATTAAATCGCAATAATGCTTAAATAGTTTGAACGATTAATTAAATTATGGATACAAAATTTTTTGTGATTATTTTATTTTTAGTTTCATTTAGTTTTGCATCTGCACATGATGTTCATTACGATATTGATGAAAGGTATATCTACAAAGAGAAAATTACTACGACGAAATATTTTCCAGAGGAGAATTTTATTTTTTCTAAGACGACATATATAGATTATGATAACGATGAAAGGTTTCCGACATACGATTACAGGCATGGTTATACTTACCGTGCTACGACAGATTATCTAGATAACTATAATAAAAAGAAAAAAGTTTCAAAAAATTATAAAAAATATCCTCCTAGAATCCATAGCTATAAAGATTATCATTCTAAGCCTAACAATCGTTTAGTAAGTTATGAAAAAGATGGGTGTTATCATACAGCACCAGCAGGTAAGCTTTTCTACATTAAGTGTAAATAAATTAGGGTTAACAGGCATACCTAAATGTTTATAAAGAAAATTTTTGTTTTAAACATATGGAAGAAGAAGTAACTCCTACAGAAGAAGAAGTTGAAACTGTCTCTGATGAGACGGAATCTACGGAATCTCCAGTAGAAGACGCTGCTGAAGAAGCTGAATCCGAAGAAGAAGAAGAAGCACCAGCAGAAGAAGCTGAATCCGAAGAAGAAACAGAAGACGCTGCTCCAGCAGTAGAAACTGAATCTTCCGAAGAAGCGACTTAAGTCTTTTACACAATTTTTTGTTTTTAATAAGTCGCCTGGCGAGAAATCGTCGGCGCTGTTTTTCTTTAGAATAATTAAATAGTTTCTTCTATTAACCCTAAGTTTTCTTCGAGTTCTCTTAGTTCCTCTTCGTGAACTTTTAATGACATGTGAATCTCATCAAAATGTATTTGTTGTTTAAGATAAATTTTTTGATTGTGAGATAAGTGTAGAACTGGAATGAAAGAGGCTAACATTTCTTCTTTTGTTGGAGCAAGATGAGAAAACTTCATGTGAGGATTATTTTGTCCTAGATGGCCTTGAATAATTCCGAAGATATTTTTTACTTTAACCTTTAATGGAATTTGGACACCTCGAGGCATAACAGTTAATAGAGACTTTCTGGCTTGTTGCCCTTTAATTTCCCTTTTGATTCGACGATTCTCTGTATTGATTGCATTGTTTAACGCAGACATTAATTCTTCCAAGGTTACTTTTCTGTGTCTCGCCATCGGTGTTCGAGGAACGAGCGTTGGTAATTCTCCTTCGTCTATTTCTATTCTTTCAAGTTCATATTTTTTCCCATCTTTCCTACCATAAAGCGCGTCATTAAGATCTTGAATATAACTGTTAATTAAAATTTCCGATTTTAGTCTTAAGAGTAGCGAACATGCAAGCAATACTTTGGAGGATATAAAGAAATTTCCTTCTTCGAGTTGCTGAATTACTTCAATGTAACGTTCTGCTAAAAGTTTTATATCAATATCCCAAGGATCAAGTTGTTCCGTTTTAATTAAATCATAAATGATAGTCTGCCAATTGAGGTCTTCGCTTGTAATCAGATTAAAAAACTGGTTCTGATTTATTCTATCACCCTTTTCCATATTTAGAAATCGAGATTTTGATTAATAAATATTCCTTTTATTTAGGTGTCACTAACCAATTACAACAACCGAAACCTTTAAAAAGTATTGTCTCTTAGCTATACTATCACCTCTTTTTCCCCAGGAGAGAGCGATAGGGCATCTTTTTGACCGCTTTATCGCATCTCCTAGGGTTATAATTTTTTTCTAAAGAAAAATATCTCAAATCGGTCGCGCTACGCTTGCTGCGATTTGCAGGGTTACTCCTGCGGAGGGCTGGAGCGTTGCTATGTAATTTGAATCATGTAAGACCTACGCTGAACAATATGTTTAAGGCATTGAAGAATTATTTCAGGGGAAATTATAGCTGTAAGTCATAGAACATAATTATTTGTTAAATTTTCCACTTCCCGTTTTCTTGCACAATTTTTCCATCTAAAATGATTTTTGCTTTTTTCATATCTTTGACGATATCCCAGTGAATTGCAGAGTCGTTTCCTCCACCATTCTCTTTATATGCTTGTCCTAGTGCAAGATGAATCGTTCCACCAATTTTTTCATCAAATAAAAGAGTTTTAGTGAATTTGTTTATTTTTGGGTTGCAACCAATTCCAAATTCTCCGACGTAAGACGCATTTTCATCTGTTGCGAGCATTTCTTTTAAAAAATCCTCATTTTTTGATGCTTTTGCCTCGACGACTTTTCCATTTTCGAATTTTAATTCTACATCCGTAACTTCATTTCCTAATTTAATTGCAGGATAATCAAATTTAATCCATCCGTTTAAACTCTCTCTGACAGGAGCCATAAATACTTCTCCCCCTGGCATATTTTCTTCACCTTTATCAGCAACGGCATTTTTGTTTTCTATTGAAAATTTCAAATCAACTCCTTCTCCGATTAAATGAACGTCTTTCCCCTTTTCAAATTTGTTTTTTATCTCATCAAGTCTTTTCCCTAATTTTTTCCAGTCTTGAAGACATGATTGATAAACGAAGTTTTCATAATCTGTTAAAGACATTTCAGCCTCTTGAGCAAATGCATAGACTGGATAAGAAATTGTACATCTTCGTATTTTATCTTTTTCATTGCATACATAATTAGAGATAGCGTGAACAACTTTTTGTCTTGCAGTTATTTTTTTTAAATCTGAATTTGTTAATTCTCTTGTATTCAATTTTGTATGAACTCCAATATATTTATCTGCTTTTTTTATAGTTTCCATCCATTCGTCAGGAAAATGTTCAATTTGTTCTTTAGTTGCATGTTTATAGAAAAAATCGGAGACATCTGGGAGACCTACTTTAACAATAGGATGGGCTTTTTGTAAGATTATTTCTTTGTAAAGTTCAACTAAAAAAGGAACTGCTTCGGTTCCCCCAGAGATAATTACTTTTTCTCCAGGTTTTACAAATACAGAGTATCTTACAGCAACTTGTGCTAATTTTCTTGTTCTTAAATCAACTGGCATTTTATTAGAAGCATGAGGCAACTTCAGACCATCACCCATAATTAGGTCATGCGAATAGTTTATAAATATTTCTAAGGCTACGTCCTATCCGATAAGTAAAAATAATAAAACTTAGTCAATCGATATAATATTAAAATTATAAAATAGGATACTAAATTTGATTTTCATCAATTTTTCTCTTAATAAATCCTAATTGTTCTTCACACCTTTCCATCCCCTCATTAAACTAAAATTATATTTAAAACATTAAAGAATTATTCAACTTCCAACATCGGCTCAACTTCTCTTTTTTCAAATTCAGTAAAATGGCATCGTCCACAATAAGCTCGACCTTTTCCAACAGATAAAAAAATCCCTGGTCCGCATCTTGGACAGCTTCGAGCTTTTTTTATAATTTTATCACCTTCGATAGTATACTTTTTGTATTTTACAGAAGTTGGTTTATTAATATGTTTTTTCTTTCCTTTTATTTTTGATTTGATTGCCATTATTCCGTTTTCTCCTCAGTTTTTGCTTCTTCTATTGGTGCTTCAGCTTCTGTAACTTCAGCTTCGGGGTCAGCTTCTTCAACTTTCTCAGCTTCCTCTTCGGCTTTTTTTGCTTCCTCTTCAGCCTTCTTCTTGGCTACTTCTTCAGCTTTTTTATCAGCTTCTATTTTCTTTCTAATCTTCTTAGGAATTGTTTCTATTTTTTTCTTCGCTTCTGTATTATCATAAACTACAGCTTCAGCAACAAAAACTTTTTTTCCAAATTGACCTTTAATATTTTTAACAACTGTTAAATCTATATTTTTCCCAATAGCTACCTTTACTTCTTCGGAACTTGGTGCGACGTCGGAACTAAATTCTATAATAATTTCCTCTCTTTCTAAAAAAATATTTTTCTCTTGTTTGATTATTTTTGTTGCCATTGTTTATTTTGATTTGATTGCGAATTCGCCTTCAGAATTTATTTTCATGTTTTCGGCCATTTCAGATTTCTCAGCATCGAAGACATGGATTCGCCCCTTAAATGTATTACTTGACGGAGTCTCGCCACAATTCGAACATTTGTCCCCGAAATAGATTGTCCTACAATTTAAACATGATTTTTCTTTTGTTGCCATTATTTCTTGCCCTTCTTAGTTATCTTAGATTCTACAGCTACATCTTGCTTTATTTTATTCTGGGCACTTTCTTTTTCAGCTTTAATCCATTCAATTTTACCAAGTCCAGGTTGCCTCATTGTCAAACCTATTTTTGGTTCTTCTCCCTTATATGAAATCGCAACAATCCTAGCTATACACTTATCACCTTGGACCAAGTTTTTCTTTCCATCCTTACCACTTAAAACTCCACTGTCAGAAAATGAAACGAAATCGTCCATTGTTTGCGAGATATGAATCATTCCTCGAATAACTCCTAAATCTATAAATGCTCCAAAGTTTGTTATCTCTTCTATTGTTCCGTAAACTAGTTCTTGTAACTCTGGTCGGAATACAATTAATTTGAAAGTAGATTCGTAATACGCCGCTCCATCTCCAGGGATAATTATTCCTTCCTTGACCTCAAGAACCTCTAAGACAGCGACGACAGTCCCGATATCTTTATCTTGGAAATTTACGTAAGACTCTTCTAACTGAGCTCGCACAGCACCGTCAGTATCCATGCCGAATTTGTTCGGCTCTACCCTTACGTGGTCTGTAACTAAAACTTCATAGAACATATTCTAGTGAGAAAAATTTGGTTTAAAAGTGTTTCGGCAAAGAGATTTTGAAAGATTAATCTTTCCAAGCTATGTCAAATAAATATACTAAAGAATTTATGAAAAATGGCGAGTTGATCCATACACCGTAATCGAAATCTTCATGGACGTTTGTTGGCTTAATCGTAAATATTAGTTCTGTTTTATCAGAGATAACGAAACGCGCATTAATAGGCTTGGACTTAATTGGAACACCAAATTTCGTTGATAATTTTTTTGCCTCTTCTTCATCCTCCGAAATCATAACTTTAATATCAACCCTTCGAGCCTTTAATTTTGTAAAAACATCTTTGAACATTTTTTGCTTCGATAAAAGTTCATAAGCCGAGGAAGTTACGTATACCATTTTCTCGGAGCTTTCCATAAGCGCTTTCATCTGTAAGTAAAGATTACTTCTTCCCTTGATTGACGTTGAAAGCTCGTGATTCTTAGTAGGCTCAATACCAGTATTGTGAAGTTTTTTCAACTCCTTGTATTCTTCAGTATCTTTTAAACTAGATAATGTTTTTACTTTCTCTTCAGTGTGTTTAATCGTCTTGTTCTTTAATTTCTCTATAACTATTTCAGGTTTTACAGCAAGATATTTTACAGGTTTACCCAACTTTTGAATTACAAATCCTTGCTTTTCCAAAGATTCAAATACATCATAAGTTCTACTTCGAGGAACCCCCGAAAGTTCCGAAACCTCTCCCGCTGAAGAAATACCTTTAGAAAGCAGAGCTAACCAAACTTTCGTTTCGTAAATATTTAAATCAAAATATCCTTTCAATTTTTTAATTAGTTCTTGTTTTGCTATCATTTTCACTACTATAACATAAAAACCATTTATAAATCTTTCTATTGTTGTCTTTTGGAAGGAGTTACAGACTATAAACCTTAAAATAAGATTTTAGTATTTTAATAAAGTCTATAGTATACCTTAATGTTTTTAGATACATTTTCTAAAATAAAAATAATTTCCAGATTAATATTCCTAAGAAGATTCCGAGGGAGATATACGGCATTGCAGGATATGATTTTCCTTTTTCGGTTATCGAGAACAAGAACGCTAATCCTGCAAGTGCTCCGAAGATTACGAAAATTGCAGGGATTATCCCAAAGGCTCGCATGAATACTCCTGCAGTTATTATTGGAAAAATTACGTCGCCTCCCCCCAAGATTGCAAGATTGACTTTAAATTTTTTTCGTTTTATTTTCTCAGGTATTTTTTTGTTTTTGTATTTTTGTTTTATTTCTGCAATTTGAGTTTTGATTTTTTTGGAGAAAGACTGAATTAGAAATCCACCGAATATGTTTAATTCTTCCATTTGGAATTTTGCCATTTTTTGCATGATGCCAGATTTCCAAACCGCCCACATATCATAAATGGAGATTAATACTAACAGAGCAAGAATTGGCCAAACTTTTCCTAAGAAAGAAACAGCCTCAGGACGTACTAAAAGCGGGACGAAAACTGCTGCGATTCCAGGGTAAATTAAAAGTTCTGTAAAATTATGGGCGAACATGTTGGGTTTAAAGATTTTTAGAAATGCTAGAGGAACTGCAATTCCTAGAGCAATGATTGATGTGTTCGTTAACATTGTATATTTTAAGAATGCATTAATTGCAATTCCTAGAGCAATAATGACAACGGAGAAAAACCAGAGCCTGATGACAATTTTCCATTTATATTTCATTAAGAGAAAGATTAGTGCAAATGCCAAAGTAAAAGAGAATATTATTGAAAGGAAATTTGGAGTTTGTTCGTAGTCTTGAGGCTGAAGTCCGAATGGGAGATCATTGCCTGATGTGGATGTTAATTCTCCCGTCGCTGGATCTAAAATCATTTGAGGAGTGTAAGCATTTACGACAAAAAGTCCGATAAACTGAGTTACTAAGAACATGCCCAGGAGAATTAATGTTATAGATAATTTATGTTTCATTTTATACTCTTAGTTAAATTAGGAGACTGCGGTTTTTAAAGATAGGGATTTATTGAACAATTTCAATTATCAATTAAAACTATAAAAAGCCTTTTTGACAATTTATAATATGACAAAACAAAATGATTATTCAAATTATTTGAAGGAAAGGTTTCCGCCGAAGGAAGGATTTGTTAAGAGAATTACGGATTTGATTGGCGAGGTTGAGGCGAAAAAGTTTTTCGAGATTGCTTATACGAAGACTCCGACTTCTATTAGGTGTAATACTTTGAAGATTTCAGTTGATGAATTAAAAACGAGATTGGAAAATTATGGTTGGAAGTTGAAGCAACCGTTTGAGAAATTTCCAGAGGTTATGATTATTGAGTCTGAATTGGGGCCTGGAGAGGTTGGGAAAACTCGGGAGCATTTGTTGGGGTATTATTATGTTCAAGAGATTTCGTCGATGTTACCTATGTTGGTGTTGAAACCTGAGGTAGGAGATTTTGTTTTAGATTTGTGTGCGAGTCCAGGGAGTAAAACTACTCAAGCAGCTTCAATGATGGAGAATGGCGGGACTATTATTGCGAATGAGATTAGTTTGGGACGGATTGGAATTTTGAATTCTAATTTGGAAAGGTGTGGTGTTATGAATACTATTGTAACTCGGAAGGAAGGTGTTTCTCTTTGTGAAAAATTTTTGAAGAAAACTCAGTTTAGGTTTGATAAAATTTTGGTTGATGCTCCTTGTTCTGGTGAAGGAACTTTGAGAAAATCACCGAAGACGTTTCAGATGTGGAATCCTAATATGATTAAAAAAATTGCTGGAACGCAGAGAAGGTTGGTTGATGCTGCTATGAATATTTTGAAAGTTGGGGGAATAATGGTTTATTCGACTTGTACTTTAGCACCTGAGGAAAATGAGATGGTTGTCGATTATTTGGTTAGGAATTTTGATGTAGAGATTGAGCAAATTGTTTTGCCTTTGAAATTTAGGTGTGGGGTAACTGAGTGGGAAGGTGTTTCGATGGATAAAAGTGTTGGGAAGTGTTTGAGATTATATCCGCAAGATAATAATACTGACGGGTTTTTTGTGGCGAGGATTAAGAAGATTAGTGACGAGGTGAAAAATGGATAAGGCTAAGAGCGAAAGGTTTATAATTAATAAATATCTAATTAAATT
Source organism: Candidatus Pacearchaeota archaeon (assembly GCA_023142835.1). Taxonomy (GTDB): domain Archaea; phylum Nanobdellota; class Nanobdellia; order Pacearchaeales; family GW2011-AR1; genus JAGVXH01. The sequence goes on from JAGLIS010000029.1 coordinate 8,029, forward strand.
ATATACAAGCCCCAGAATTGCTTGACAAGTCTGGGCATTTTTATTTTAATATGAGAGTTTCTATTTTTATTGATGGTAATAATTTTTACTTTGGACTTAAAAAAATTTATGAAGATAAAAAGAACTTAAGCGACTTTGATTTTGAAAAGTTTTGCAATTTTCTTGCTGGAAGTGATAATATTGTTGATATTTTTTATTATAACGCTCCATTGGATTATTCTAGGGATTTTAAAAAATATGGGAAGCAACAAAAATTTTTTTGGAAGTTAGGAAAAATTCCTAAGTTTAATTTGATATTATGTAAATTATTAAAAAGACGAATTATTGGAACTGATAAATATTATTATGTCTTGAAGGAAGATGATATTCATATGGCTGTTGATTTAGTTAAGGGTGCGTTTAACAATAGATATGATAAGGCAATAATTGTTTCGGGAGATGGGGACTTTGTCCCTGCGGTTAAGGCAGCTCAAGAAAAAGATAAAATTATTTTGAATGCTTGTTTTAAAAAAAGTGCTTCTACGAATTTGAAGAAAAATTGTGATGGATTGATTAAATTAAATAGTAGAATTTTGGAGGAGTTTCTAGAATGAAGATACATATTTTAGATAAGGCTAAGAAAAAGAAGTTTATAGCTGGGCTTGCGGATTTGGGAATTAAGAAAATTCCTGAGTTGTTGATTAGAACGGGGAGTGAGAGGATTAGGGCTTATTCAGGGAATTTGTCGACGGAGGAGATTATGGAGATATGGAGACTTTTTCCGATTGAAGGAGTTGGACTTTATGTTGGGAAGGATATGATTAATCGGAGCGGGGTGCGGGATGTTCGATTGAGTCTTGATGGGATGCATGTTTGGAAGGAACAGTTGACGGAGAGGGTTTTTGTTTTGAGCGAGGAAGAGGAGAAAGATTGGTTTTTTGGAAAGGATATTGAGTTATCCTCGAAGGATGACCCTGCTGACCCCAAGGAAGAGCAAGTTGGGAAGATTGCAGACGGTTTTGTTTCGGTGAGGTCGGCGGATGGGAAGGATTTTGTTGGGATGGGGAAGATTGGTAGCGAGGGGAAGATGTTGTTTGGGTTTTTGCCGAAGGAGAGAAGACGGAAGGGCGAGGGGATTTAGTGATTATTTGGTATTGAAGATTGGATATGATATGTGAGTTTTTGTTTCTTTTTGGAAAAAATAGGGATGGGGGAAGTTCTTTTTATTGTAACGACTTTATAAAGATAAACTTATAAGGAATATTTTATCTCAATTTAATATGGCAGATAGATTTATAGAAAATCGTGATTTATTAGAGGAACAACCAAAAAGAGTAATCGCAAATTATGTAAAACAATCAGGATTATTAGTTCCAAAAATATTTGGATCTTTAGAAGAAGCTGTTCAAGACGGTAGAAGAATTTTTGTTAGAAGTGAACATCCACAAGATTATGATGGAATCTCAAATCTTTTTTATAGTGGTGTTTATGGTGAAATCCCAGCTTTATGTGGTTGTGCATTAGATATAAAAAGAACTGATTATGAATTATTAAGAAAACATATGCTTTTATTACCTCATAATCGGATAAATAATTTTCGTAGAGATGAGGGAAAAGTTCAAGAATTAAAGGATGGAGTATCTTATTCTTTTTGGGAATTTCTAGAAGGTGGACAAAATAGAACAATTATTGCAGATAGTAGTGTTAGAGGAAGATATCATATTTTTACTAATCTTCCAAGGGGATATTCCCAATGGACAATTTTTGAAGATGGAAAAATTATTTTTGGAGAACAAAAAGCAGATTCTGATTTGAAACAAAATTTTCCATGTCAGATAGAATTTTATGAAACAGTGAGAAATTTAGATGCATTCAATCCAAATCATTGTCCTTCCATAGAATATCAATCTATGGGTAAAGATAATTTTTTTCTACAATATTTTAGGACAAATGATTTTCAAGAAGCTGATTTTGTTCTTGATAGAGATTTAGAAGATGGCGAAGTGAAAGCTGATTGGGTTAGAGGAGTTACACCAAAAGGAGGGATTCAAAGAAGAATTTATTTTCCTCAAATGGGGGGAACTTATCTAATAGATAAAAAAACAAAAACCAGATTAGCCCATTTTCCATCATCTCAAAAAGGATTGGAAAGATATCTTTATCCAACTCATGAAAGAGTGACAGAAATTTTCAAACCTACGATATATGTTTGTAGAAGAATAGATGAATTATATACTAATGAAGAATTGAAAATTTTATTTTTAAAATCAGACAACTTTGATGATTTAAATGAAGAACAAATGAAATTTGAACCTCCAACATTGAGATTTATTTCTGATGGTAGAACTGCTTATATTAAACGAATGGATTAAAAGAACTCCCTTTCTTTTTTAAAATTGTCCCCCTTCTACTTTTTAGCCTCTCAAAATTATTGAATTTAACAACTTTCAATCACACTTCTTAGAAGTATGTTATTTATAATAAATGAACTTTTACAATTCAAAATATATTAACAAAAGAATAATCCTAACAATTCCACAAAGTTTAACTATCCCAAAAATCTCAATATCCCATGGAAAAACAAGAACTTGAATCCTACATAAAAGCTGGGAAGATTGCGAAAGAAGTAAAAGATTTTGCCAGAGGAATCATTAAACCTCGAATGAAACTTATTGATATTGCTGAGGCGATTGATGTGAAGATTGACGAGCTTGGTGGTGAGCCTGCGTTTCCTGTTAATTTGTCTTTGAATGAGATTGCGGCACACTATACTCCTACGAAAGATGATGAGACTATTGCTGAAGGAATTTTGAAAATAGATATTGGAGTTTGTGTTGATGGTTATATTGCTGATACGGCTTTCTCGATTGATTTAACAGAGGATGGGAAATTTAAGGAGATGGTTGAGTTGAATGAGGAGATTTTGTCGAGTATAACTAAGATTGTTAAACCTGGTGTGGAGGTTCATGAGGTAGGTGATATTGCTCAGGAAACTTTAGAGAAATGGAACGAAGATAAGAATTCTAATTTTGTTATGATTCAGAGTTTGTCGGGGCATTCACTTGACCAAGACACTATCCATGCAGGGTTAACGATTTCGAATTATAGGAATGAGAATAAAAATATTTTGGATGGAGCATTTGCGATTGAGCCTTTTGTAACGACTGGTGCTGGAGATATTTATGAAGGTAATGCGGGAGGAATTTATGTTTTGCAATCTAATGAACCTGTTAGGGATAGGGACGCTCGGGAAGTTTTGAAATTTATTAAGGAGGATTATAAGACTCGACCGTTTTGTTTGAGGTGGTTGGAGAAGGAAGGGTTTAGCAAGTTGAAATTTGTTTTATCTATATTGGTTAGGCAAGGAATTTTGCATGAATATCCTATGTTGATTGAGAAGAGTAAGGCTCAAGTTAGTCAGGTGGAGAATACTTTTGTTATTGCTGATGGGAAAGTTATATGCACGACAGGGTAGGAATTATATTAAGGTTTAAAATATATTATAAAAACAAATTCCAATAAGATTCGGTTGTTTCATTAATAATATATTCTATTAATTTTTTGTATCTCTCATCTATGTTCGGCAAATTAATTTTATCAGCACTTCCTAAGGCATCTAAATATTCATCCCTATTTTTTTTATAGATGACTGATGGAGGATACCCTGCCCTAATTAAAATATAATTCATCAGCATTCTCCCTGTTCTGCCATTCCCGTCTAAAAATGGATGAATTTTTTCTATCTTATGATGAAAGATTACCGCCAAAACAAAAGGATGTAGATTTTTTTTATTTTCTTTATACCACTTTAATAATAAATCCATATCTGTTTTAACATATAATCCTGGACTAGATTCAAAATGTGATTTAATAACTCTGACATCTGTTGTCCTATAATTTGTCCTCTGATCAATTTTGTCCAGTAATTTCTTATGAATTTCAATAATTAATTTATGGCTAATATCTTTTTTTTCATTGTTTAACCAAAATAATACGTCTCTTGTATTTTGCAAATCGTATATCTCCCTAAGTTTTCTATTCGCTGGAGTGCTACCCCTCTCAAAAAATCTTTTAGCCTCTTCTAGTGTAATGGTATTTCCCTCTATTGATGTAGTATTATAAGCAAATTCTATTGAAAAATTTTCCAAAATATCTCGTCGTGTTAATCCATCCAACTTTTTAAAAACCTTTTCAAAATGTAATTTGCAAGCTTCAATCTCAATTAAATTTTTTTCTAGCAAACTATCTTTTTTTAATTTTTCTTTAATTATTTTGTTTTTATAATATTCGCTTTCTAAAAATAAATTTATTCTTCGATAACTTTTTTTAACTTCCTGTTTATTTTGCACAACTTTAGGGAATTTTTTTTTTGCTTCATCAATAGTTTTACCTAAATAAGCAATATCTTTTGTAACTTGTTTACCATTTTTTCTCTTGGAAGCTCGTAGGTAAAAATAATTTTGATTGCCGATTATTTTTTTATAAATATATACCATACAAAATAGAAGAATATTTGATATATAAACCTTACCCTTTACAATAACAAATGTGTAAAAGTGAAGGGTAAAAACCAAAACTCTAAATTATTCTTCACTCTTCTAATTTTGCCAACTCTTCAAATAATTTTTTCTGTTTTCTATTTAGTCTTTTAGGAGTTCTTATTTTTAAATTAATAAATTGGTCTCCAACTCTATATCTATTTATATTTTCTATTCCTTCTTCTTTTAATCTAATTATCGTCCCCGATTCAGTTCCAGAGGCTATCTTTATTTTTTTTGTTCCTGTTAATGTGGGAACGGAAATTTTACAACCTAATGCTGCCTGTGAGAAATTTATCTCAAAATCCATATAGATATCCTCTCCATCTCGTTTGAAAATTTTATGAGGTTTGATATTTATTATAAGAAATAGATTTCCGCTTTTTCCATTTTTAATTGCATCCCCTTTTCCTTCAACTCGTATTACTTGATCGTTATCAATCCCTTGAGGAATTTTAATTTTAATTTTAATTTTTTCGTGGACGATTCCATTGCCGTTACAATGATTACATTTATGTTGGGGAATCTTTCCGCTACCTTCACATTCATCACAGTCTGCTACCTGACGAAAGATACCAAATGGAGTTCTCTGGTTAATTTCTATCCTGCCTTCCCCGTGACATTTATCACATTTTTCTAATTTTTTATCTTTCGCTCCAGTTCCTCCGCAAAATTCACACGAGACATTTTTTCTGATTTCTATTTCTTTCTCGCATCCGAATACAGCTTCTTCAAAATCAATTATCAGTTTATATTGTAAATCATCTCCCACATTTGCATGGTGTGTGTTTCTAAAAGGGTTTCCTCCGAATTGACTTCCGAAAAAATCTCTGAAAATATCTGAAAGGTCTTCTCCTCCAAAATTTCTAGAACCTGAACTTGAGTTTCCGAAACCTTGGTTAAATGCGTTATGTCCTACAGAATCGTATTGTTCTCTTTTTTTATCGTCGCCTAAAACTGTATATGCTTCACTTATCTCTTTAAATTTTTCTTCGTATTTTTCCTTTCTGTCTTCTGGAACTCTATCTGGATGATATTTTAATGCTAATTTTTTGTATGCCTTTTTTATTGCATCTTTACCCGCATCTTTATCAACTCCCAGAATTTCGTAATAATCTTTTTTTTCCATAATAGTTTAAAAGATATTATTCAAAATTTATTAGAAATAAATATCTATTTTTTATCCTCAACTTCTTCTTCATCGGTTTTTTTATCTTCGGAATCTTCGTCAACTTCTTTTTTATCTTCGGAATCTTCATCTACTACTTCTGCATCGACTACTTCTTCTTTATCCCCACCTTCTTTTTTTGAAGCTTGTTCTTCGGTTGCTTGCTGATACATTTTAACTCCAACTTCTTGAGATATTTTTTGAACTTCTTTTAATTTATCTTTTATTTTTTCAATATCGTCTTCCTTCATTAATTCTTTTAACTCTTCAAGTTCCTTATTTATTTTTTCGGAAGTTTCTTTGTCAACTTTGTCTTTATACTCTTCTAGCATTTTTTCGGTAGAATAAACTAGGGATTCCGCATTATTTTTAACTTCAATTTTTTCTTTCTTTTTCTCATCTTCTTCTTTGAATCTTTCTGCATCCTTAACCATTTTTTCAATCTCATCTTTGTCTAATCCAGAACCTCCAGTGATAGTTATCTTTTGCTCTTTTCCAGTTCCCAAATCTTTAGCAGAAACATTTACAATTCCGTTGGCGTCAATATCAAATGTAACTTCTATTTGAGGTATACCTCGGGGAGCTGGTGGGATTCCTACTAAATCGAATGCTCCTAATGACTTATTATCTGAAGCCATTTCTCTCTCCCCTTGTAAAACATTTATTGTTACCGCTGGCTGATTATCTGCAGCAGTAGAAAATACTTGACTCTTTTTTGTAGGGATAGTTGTATTTTTTTCTATTAAGGGAGTTTTAATTCCTCCAAGAGTTTCAATTCCTAAGGTTAATGGTGTGACGTCTAATAATAAAATGTCTTTTACATCTCCTCCGATAATGCCTCCCTGAATAGCAGCACCTAATGATACAGCTTCATCCGGGTGAACAGATTTATCTGGAGAGAGTTCTATTATTTCTTTAACAATATCTTGAACTTTTGGTATTCTGGTGCTACCCCCGACTAATATAATCTTATCTATTTTTTCTAATTTAGAATCTTTAATTGCTTGTTTTGTTGGTGCTTTAAGTTTTTCAAAGATGGGTGAACAAATTTCTTCAAATTTAGCTCTTGTTATTTCTACATCTAAATGTTTGGGTCCAGATTGAGTTGCAGTTACATAGGGGATATTTATTTTTGTAGATTGAGTGGAACTTAGTTCTATTTTTGCTTTCTCTGCTGCATCTTTAAGTCGTTGTAATGCTACTAAGTCTTCTCTCAAATCGAATCCGTTTTCTTTTTTGAATTCCTTAGATAAATATTCGATTAATATTTCGTCGATATCATCTCCACCAAGGTTATTGTTTCCGCTAGTGGACTTTACTTCAAAAACTCCATCTCCTAGTTCTAAGACTGAAACATCGAATGTTCCTCCTCCGAAATCGAAAACTAATATTGTATGTTCGTTTGATTTTTCTAAACCATATGAGAGTGCAGCTGCAGTAGGTTCATTAACGATTCTTTTTACATCTAATCCTGCTATAACTCCTGCGTCCTTTGTTGCTTGTCTTTGCGCATCTCCGAAATATGCTGGAACGGTTATTACAGCTTCTTTGACATCATGACCTAGATATGATTCTGCATCTTTTTTTAATTTTT
>JAGLIS010000003.1 GCA_023142835.1 Candidatus Pacearchaeota archaeon
GGGTCAGGTCGGGAACGAAGCAGCCCTAAGTTAAGGTTTAGATGCTTAAAGGGTCGGAGAGCTGAGGATAATCAATAACCTCTCGACGGAGGATTTGAGCAACTTGCCGGACCTACATTAAATTTATAAAGCCATAAGTTCTTTAACTCCAATGGTGATATCAAAACATGCACAAGTTTTTTTACTCGCAGCAGTTATAATCTCTGCAATTGTAATTAGTTTAGGAATTACAGCGAATCAAGCAATAGTAAATTCCGAGCCAAGAAATTTTCAAGACTTCAGTTACGAAGTTACACGAGAAATAGGAGCTGTAATAGATTACGAAATCTATACTAATTTTTCTGAAGATGACAACCTAGAAGACTTTGTAAATACTCTTGCAGAAAATATTCAAGATGATAATCCTGATGATAATTTTGCGATTATTTATAGAGATGAAGAGGGTATAACAGTAGAGACATACAATCCTAAGAAACCTAAAAAAGATAGTACGATTTCTATAGGAAAATTCCAAAAAAAGATTAATCGATTCATCGATAAAATAACTGAAGAAACTTTGGACGAAGAAGACTTAGAAGGAGTTGAGGGGATTGTTATAGTAATTGAAGACGAAGAAATTACACTTCCACTCCCAAAATATAAACAAGTCATCTTCTTTATGCAAAAGGATGTAGGAGATGAGAGTTTTGTTACATCAAGATAAAAAAGCAATAAGCAACATTGTTGCTTACGTTTTATTAATTTCTATTACAATTGGACTCTCAATAACAGTTTACAATTGGTTAAGATTTTATGTTAGCGAAGAAATAGTTGAACAATGTCCAGATTCTGTTAATATCATTATTGAAGATTATAACTGCACTTCCGGAACAAACGGCTTTTTGAATATAACATTAAAGAATAAAGGTCTATTCAGCGTCGATGGATATATACTTCGTGTTCATGATAGTTCAGACGCAGAGTTTGGTTTTTACGTTCTAACAGATACAGGTACTCCAATTACTCCTGGAGCAAAAGATATTACTATTTATCCCTTCAATGAATCTTATAATGGAAAAAACTTTACAAGTATAACTCTCGTAGAAGTTCAACCATTCCTAACAAAAAAAGGAACTATAAGTTGTAAGTCTTACGCAAGCCAAAAAATTATCTGCCAATAAGAGATAAAATTATAAAGGTATTTTTCATAAAGATTCCATGAAAAAGAGGTTAATGATATTGCTCCTCGGAATATTTATGATAAATATAGTAATTGGAACAAGTTCTAATACACAATCAAATTTTACTATATCTGGATGCAACTTCGAAGAAACAGGACTCACAAACGGTTCTTGTTCTCCAGGAGGATATTTCTCTTGTAGCCATGAAAACGGCAACTATGTTTTATACGATACTCTTAAAGACAATCGGGGATGTTCACTTGGTGCAACAACATATACTCCTAATAGTAAATTCTGCTGTCCAGATGGTTACTTCTGTAATAATACTGCCGGACCTTTGTGCAATTTAAGACTAGAAAACTGTTTCGATCAAGATAATGAAGACGATTGTCTTGCAATTGGATGCTATTGGCTATTCGGAGTTTGTACAGAAGTACCTTCAGAATACAGTTGTAGTATCTATGAAAATTCCGATGATTGTAATGAAGACGTATGGGAATTAGGACAAATTGGAATCGGAACAGAAATTTGTGGAACCAATTTTACTGCAGATAACACTAAATATATTGTTCCCCGTAAAAGTTGCCGTTGTAAATGGGACAACAGTACATGTGAATTAGCATTTGATATCTTAGAAGAAATCCACAACGGTACTACTAATTCATTTGAATGTTTAAAAAGTTTTGATATTGGAGATTGTATCAACGGAACGCAACTAATCTGGTGGAATGCAACTCCTCAAATCACAGAAGGCTATTCTTTAGGAGTTCCCATATCAATTCTAGAAGCAGCTAAGTGTATAGACAATACGGAAGGAGGAGAACGAGCTTGTGGAATTCCTACACTAAAATTATTTGGATTCGGTTTACTCTCTTTTCTTATGTCATTAGGAATCATAAGTCTATTCTATTTATTAGATGAATTAAAAATTCAAAAAAAAATAAAGAAACATTTATAATCTTTTATCAATTAAATTAATTATGAGATGCATACTATTAAGTTTAATTTTAGTTTTGGCTACATCTGGATTCGTTATCGCAGAATCAACTTCAGATATTCGAACAGATTTTTATATTAGCACATTATCGACAGATTCTATTGAACAACAATCTTCTTTTAACACAACAAACTGGATAATCTACGGAATCACCACCTTGATTATCATTATAGTAACAATTATAATTTCACAAAATATTCTTAAAAGTAAAATAAAAAAAGTTCAAAAAAAGAAGAAAGCTCGTCGTAAAAAGTGAAGTTTATAAATAGCAGATACTAATTTATCTTATGAAAACGAAGGGAATAATTTTGTTAATGCTCTGCCTTACGATAAGTATATCTTCTGCTTCTGTTGAAGTTCACAACTATAGTTTTAAAACATTTTACTATCCCTATGAAGAAATTTCTGGAGAAATTAATTTAACAATTTCCAACGAAAATTATCTCTCCGAATTACATTCTGGAGAAAACGACGGAATCTCCTTAGGAAATTTTTTAACAACAAATGGAGTTATCTACCGATGTTCCCCTCCAGACTGTTCCAACGATTATAACTTCTCCTCAGCCTCAGAAGATAAAACATTCACCATTAACTCAGAGCCACTTTATGGAGGCTTTGTCCTAACCGGAACAAATATCTTTCTAACAGGCTTAAATTTTTCTAGCGAGAGTGATTTCGAAACAAGTAATAGAAATCCCTTATCAATTGATTTTTTTGAAGACAGTATTTGGAAATTCAATAAATTTTCAAACATTCTTTCATCTAAGCTTTGGGGATGCTATAATAATACTATTCCTTCTCAAGGCCCATTAATTGGAACATCGAGCTATTGTGAAATGATATCTATCACCGAAACAGGAGCCTTAAACATTGGAGCATACGTAGACAGCGGAGATGACAAAATCCTAAATATGGAAATTTATCCCGAACATGGAGGCAGTTATTTAGGTCAATGCGATTACAATCCCAACCTCAAAGATGGATGCCAAGTTGATGCAGAAGAAGGACAAATTTTCGAAGACGGACAATACCAAGTTTGCGTTTCATCAGACACCTTAACAAATTATCACATTTATGAAGAATACTCTGGAACTAACTGTGGATTTGTATACTCCTTAGGCCCCGAATCAAGTACCAAAGATTACTCAATATTCGCCCAAACAGCAAAATACGCCGACGCTAATTCATTTAGTTCAGCAAATATTGATTTAACTGGGGCAACCTCCATGGCAGATAATCTCATTGAAAAAAGATACAATAGAAATTGTTCCGATGGATGCATCCTACCTCTATCCTTCTCAGGCATCCCTCAATCACTAAGAATTTACGATATAACATTACAATATACTCGAAACGGAGAAAACTATCAAGAAAATAAAATTTACAATTTAGAAACCATTCCCGCAACAATTGACTTCTCAGGAGTTCTCGACTTAAGTCTTACAAACTTTAATGTTTCTGAAAGCGGAAAATATTCCCTCTACCTAGGGAACAATAAACTTTTTGAAGAAACTGTTGAAAGACTCCCTGCACCAATTATCAATTCGCTCTCACCATTAAATCCTCCTGCAGGAATCCCTATCGAATATTATGTCAACGTCGACTACGAAGTCCCAAATGCTTCATTGAATTACAAATGGAACTTTGGAAACAAAAGCTATAATACAGAAACAAACTCTGTTGTTCATACCTTCGCTGAAATAAAAAATTATACAATCAAAGTTGAAGTAAGTGCAGGAGAAAATCTAACTTCAAAAAAAAGTTTTGTAATTAATACTATCAGTCCTGCCGAGGCTATTAATACCACACTTTCCAAAAAACATGAAGCCTTAGACAATGTTATTAGAAAAATTAATACCTTCCCCTCTTGGTATCAAGAGGCCTTAGAGAAAAAAATAGATCTTGTTTTTTATACAGATGAATTAAGTAGATTGGAAACGGCGCAAATTAAAGCAGTTGAAGATGAAGATTTTCTAACCATTGCAAAGACCCTTTACTCATTAGACATCCCTACAGAAATTTTTACAGATGAAAACAGATACCCTTTCCTTTGGACAAAAATTGAAGACATCAACCCAGAAGTTATCGCAGATATTGCAGGAGGTTCAAACTATGAAAAATTGGAAGACTATAAAAATCCTATTCTAAATTGGCAAACTCAAAATATCCAAGGTTCATTCTCAACAAAAGTATTTTCAGTTTCTAAATGGAATGGAGAAGTTACTCCAATCTTTAGAACCTATCAGTTAGAAATAGACTCAACAAGCGACGAAGAAAGCTATATCGTAATTAATCGGCCTCGAGAAGAGATTTATTTTAATACACTAACCGAAGCTAGGAAATCAAGTGATACAACTACAATAATCCTCGATAAAAACGATAATAAAAATTTTGAATTTTACTATGAAAGTCCAGAAGAAACAACATTTTTTATCTCTCCAAAATTAAGCGTAATAGTTATGGAAGAGGATATTGATACCACTTGTAATTTTAATAATATTTGCGAAAAAGATTTAGGTGAAAATTCTAGCACATGCCGTAGTGACTGTAAACCCTTCCTCAACGCAACAATCTATCTGATTCTCGCAATTACCTTTTTATTAATTATTTACATCTCACTACAAATCTGGTACAAAAAACATTATGAATCCCATTTGTTTAACAATCCCCAAGAATTATACAATCTCTTAATGTATATTACAAATGCACGGGCAAGAGGACAAACAGATGAAATAATTATAGAAAAGTTAAAAAAACAAAAATGGCCTAGCGAAAAAATAATCTATACAATTAAAAAATCCCATGGACAAGGAACAGGGATGTTCGAAATTATTCCCCTCAGCAAAATTGAAAATTACTTTAGAAATCGAAACGCAAAGAACAAAATTGCTACTACAAACCAACAACAAACTGAAAGAAACATTAATAAATCAGCGTTACAAAAGAAATTATAAAATGATTAAAATAATTAAAAACTTTGCAAAACGAATCTTTTCAGGAATTTTTAAGAAAAGAGGAGAAATAAAATTAGGATTCTACGGTTCACCAAATGTTGGAAAAACCAGCTTAGCTAATAGGATATGTCAAGATTGGTTAGGAGAAGATTTAGGTAGTGTAAGCAAGATGCCACATGAAACAAGAAAAATCCAAATTAAAGAAAAAGTTATTCTTGAAAGAGACGGGAAAAAAATAGAATTCAAATTAATCGACACTCCGGGAATTGCAACAAAGATCGACTTTGAAGACTTTATGAAATTTGGACTGAAAAGAAAGGAAGCACAAAATAGAGCTAAAGAGGCAACACAGGGAATCATTGAATCAATCAAATGGCTCGACGACATGGACGCAGTTATAATAATGATTGACTCGACGATAAATCCTTACTCACAAGTAAACATTACAATTATAGGAAATTTAGTAGCTCGAAAAATTCCAGTTCTAATTGTCGCAAATAAGATAGATTTAAAAAAATCAGATATTAAGAAAGTACAAGGTGCATTCCCAGAATACGAAGTTATCGGGATTTCAGTAAAAAATGGTGATAACATTGAAGAGTTCTATGAAGGACTTTTCAAGTTAGTAAAACAAATTTAAAATGGCTACTAAAAAGAAGAATGTGAAAAAATCAAAGAAGATTAGAAAAAATGATTTAACAATCCATTTTATGCCATATTCGGAAATTGCAAATAAAAACGTGATAGAACGAATAAAAAAAATCATGGGACTTATCCTAGATAAAAAAATTATTATTTTACAGGGAAAATTAAAACCTGACGAAGAAGTTAGATTAATTGAGAATTCAATGACGTTGATCGGAAATATCAAGGACTTCCAAGGAATTGAAATTGCTACAATTTCCGGAGAAAGTGAAAATGTAAATTTATTTCATAAGATAAGACATAATATCGCAAAAATTCTTATCGGAGAACAAGACGCAATAACAATCATTGGTCCAGCCTCAATAGTAAAAGAAATTACTCAAGACCCAAAAAAAATTGAGTTAATGTTACAAAGAAAATAAAAAAGAAAATAAAAAATTTACTCTTCAGCAACTTCTTCGTCAAGCTTAAAGTCGCCCTCTTCAATGTCTTCTATTTCAGACATCTTTCATTATTGGTTTTCCCTGTCATCTTCGAGTTCTTCTTCGTCATCAAACTCTTCTTCATCGAGGGAGTTATCTGTATCCGATTCCATTTTACCTCCATTAATTACAACTGCTTGAAATAAATAGTATATAAATATTTCTGTAAATTATATGTATCTTGACGCAGAACATAAAAAAAACTCATGCGGAAAAATTTATAAAGAGGAAATCGCTATAACTACCGTTCAGAAATGACCTTAGAAATCATTATTACAGTTTCAATTCACATTCACGCATAAAGTTCGAAGAAGTAGTAGCAAGGTATATTTCTGATTAATTAAATAAATTAAGGAGAATAAAAAATGGCAAAAATTAGTCCAACATCGATAAAATATTCGATTATAGCGAATTTTGTAGCCGAAGGTCCATTTCACAAGCCAGATGTTATTGGAGCTTTATTTGGACAGACAGAAGGATTACTCGGTGCAGATTTGGAAATGAGAGAACTTCAAAAAGAAG
>JAGLIS010000030.1 GCA_023142835.1 Candidatus Pacearchaeota archaeon
TCAAAGGATTCTCATTATTTTTTATAGTCTTATTATTCCATCCATAAGCAACATTATCTCCATAGGGTGGATCGGTGACAATCAAATCAATACACCGTTTAGGCATCTCCTTCATAATTTGAATACAATCTCCATGAATTATTTTATTTAATTCCATATTTCTCCAAAAGCTTATTTAATTTTTCCTCGATAATTGTTAACTGAGGCTTCGCATAAATCCGAGACAAACAATAATTATTCAGACTAGTATTTTCTTTCCTCGCCAATTCTTTTAATTTCTCAAGCCGATAAGTTTCTAATACTAGATGGATTTGTGCATTCTTTTTCATGGCTTCTCCTAATAATCTCTCTCAAGATTTCATTTAATTCCTTCAGCTTTGCGATAATCTCCTCGCCAATATCTTCTGAAATATTTTCCATAAATTCTAGAATTAATTAATCCTTAAATAACGCCGAGTGAAAAAAACTATGTAGAAAAGTTTGTAGAATTTTTAACTCGTATGCCTATATAAAAGACCCATCAACAGACAGCATGGAAAAATGCGAGGTTTGTGGTGTGGAGTTAATCTGCGAAAAAGGTGTCTGCAGTTCTTGTACCGAATTTTTCAAATGGAAGTATAGGGAGAGCTTCGAGGAGAACTTGAAGATTTTTCTAGAAACCATTGGAAAACCTAAACTAAATTTCAGGAGGAAACGATGGAAAAAAAGACACTAGCTATCTTTGGAATAATGCTTCTTGTGTTCACTTTCTTAATCCAACTTGTTTCGGCTGTTGATTTTGATAGCGATATATCTGATGAAGACAAAGAAGCATTTGATGAGATTCTTGAACCAGTGATGAAGATCTACAATTTTGTCAAGTATAGTGCCAGTGTAATCGCTGTTATGGTCTTGTTGTTTGCAGGTATAACATATATCACTGCAGGAGCAGATCCAGGAAAGCGAGAAAAGGCAAAGAACATGGCGACATACGTTATTGTTGGTCTTGTAGTTATTTGGGCAGCACCATTGATAGTAAACTTTATCGTCGGCTAACATGGAAAGATTTTCTTTTTTTGGAGCTCTTGTGCTATTAATCATAGTGCAATCTCCCTTTATTTTTTCTTATTCATGCGATGATATGTCTGGAGAAATTCAGGAGGCTTGTTTGGAAATTTCTGAAAGTGAATTAAGTGATTTTGAAAAAGAATTATTGATTTCTAATTTAGAATATGAAAATAATCTTGAGCCAAATCACTTTCTTGTTTATAGTAAAAACACAAATCTCCAAATAGAAGATGCTCCCGAGGGAATCCAAATTTACAATGATAGATATATAGAAAATGCGTGGATGAAAATTTTTACATTAATGCCTTCGGTAATTTATCAGAATTTTCTTTATGTTCCAAAAAATACGAAAGTATTAACAGGTTTCCATTTTGAATTTGACGAGCCAAAAGATTATCGAAGCTCTAGATATCCAGAGACTAAAAATGGAGATTGTAGAATTAGGTATAGGCTTCTTGAAAAAATAGAGGAGAATAAAATTTATGTAAATGGAATTTATCAAGGGCAAGGGCAATTAGTCCCAATTACTATAAATCAAGATTCTAAAATTGAGTCAATTTATTCGGTTAAGATAAAATATGATGTTAATCATTATCGGTGGGACTGGGATTATGAGTATGACCGTTACGAATGTGATTATGATTATGACGAAACAAAAACAGGACAAATAACGATAAGAGATTCAATAGATGTTAAAATTTATAAGAATAATCTGGTAGCAGATATTTTGAAAATAACTAATGATGGATATTCTTCAAGGTTAAAATTAAATTATTCGGATTCTGTTGAGGTTTCTTTTATTAATTCTGGATATAATTATCATAAATATTTATTTGAATTCGTTAATTCATTTCCCCCATATAATGTTTTAACATTAAAGGCGACAGATTACCGTGGAGAAACTTTAACTAATCTTTTTAGAGAAGAAGATTCGCTGATAGTTAATAATATTGAAGAATGTGTGGTAAGAGGTTTTGATTTTTTTAATGAGGTAGCTAGTGAATGTTCTGTAGAAAATAGCTTTATTGGTTTAAAAATAAAAACAGATAAGTTAAAATATGATAATGGAGAAGAAATTGAAGTTGAAATCTTTCCGAAAGATGTTCTTGTAAATTTAACTTATGCAAAGAAATCTTATTTGGTGAAAAATGAAAAAATCCTAAATGCAATCAAGCCTTACAATAAAATAAGGGCGGTATACCATGGGGAACTTGCAGAAAAAATAATTTATATTAAAAATAAATCAAGATTAATTTTGCTTTATAATTTATTTTTAGTCATTTTAGTTTTTGTTATTTTGTATATTATAGTTAAAAAGTACTGGAGACAAATATGGGAGAATGTGGTTTATTAAATTTAGCAAGTTGTATTCCTGAGAAACTTTGTGAGTTTTTTATCTCCCTATTAAATGCTCCATTAAAACCACTATTAGATTTTATCAAAAGTTTATTAACTGAGCCAGTTAACATAGAAGTTCTAGCACCTATTTGGGCAATCATCCTTTATGTCCTGTCGATATTTTATGGATTGTTATTGCTTTATGCTGGAATGAACTTTATGTTTTCAGGACATAACGAAATCAAAAGAGCAAAATCAAAAGAATGGTTTCAAAATGTTTTTCTAATGATTTTATTTACCCAGATGTCTTTCTTTTTATATTCGCTGATTTTAGATGTTTCCAGTTTATTAACTGCGGGGATGATGAACTTAGTTAATCCAGATTTTTTTCTTTTAACTGCAGATAATATAATCAATATAGGATTGCAATTCTTTTTTGCTCTTTTTTACGTTTTAATATTACTTCTTACAGTGTTAATTCTTGTAATAAGATATCTGACTGTCGCTATAGGAGTAGTTTTATTTCCAATAGGGATTTTTTTGTATTTTATTCCTCCAGTTCAAGACTATGGAAAATTAATATTAAATTATTTGGGAGTTTGTATCTTCATTGGATTTTTTGATTCAGTAATTTTTTTAGTAGCTTCTCAATTAATCGAAATTCAAATTTTTGAAAATATGAAAATAATGGTTATGATGGGTACTTTTTCAATGGTTAATTTATTGATGTTATATCTTTTATTTTTTTCAATAATTAAATCCGCATTGAAAACTACGAGTTCAGTTGCAAACCCAATAATTTCAGTAGCGAAATATTTCGTATGAGTTATCAAATACCTCAACAACTACAGTATAAAGAAAAAATTATGTTTGGTTTGACCTTTAAGCAATTAGCTTATGCTTTCTTGTTCGGACTTTTGAATGTTCTAGTGTTTAAAAGAAGTCCGAGTATTTATTTTGCAATCCCTTTCATTTTTTTCTTTTCATTTTTAGCAGTGTTATTTATGTTTTTTAATTTGGATCAACTAATAAAAAATTATAAGAATTTTTTGTGGAATCGAGAGATTGTTGAAGATACTAAAAAAATGTCAGAATTTTTTGAGTTCGAGAAGATTGAAGAAAATACAATTTTAACCAAGGATAAAAAGAAGGTTGCTATTTTGAAAGTTTCTCCTATAAACTTTGGCATTAAACCTGATGACGAAAAAGAATCAATAATTTATGCTTTTCAGAAATTTTTAAATTCGTTAGATTTTCCAATTCAAATTTTTATGAATACTGAGAGTATAAATATAGATTCTTATTTAAGTTCAATCGAGAAATCTAATGGAAATGAAAGATTCAAAAAACTATTTGAAAAATACAAAAGTTACTTGAAAAAAACAATCGTCTCGGATAAATTATTGAATAGAGTATTTTATGTGATAATTCCTGAGAAAACAGATATTAAAATTCAAGTAGATATTTGCACTGACAGGTTGAGGACAATGAATATGAAGGTTTATCTTCTTGGGGAAAAAGGTTTGGTAAAATTTGTTAACTCGGTGAAATTTAAATTTATAAAAAATAATCAAGACCATATTGAAACTGATAGAGGATTTAGTAGAATAATTTATGCATCTGGCTATCCTCGAAATGTTGAGCTTGGATTTTTAGATAAAATTGTTAGTTCTCTTTCTGATTTTAATTTAAGTATTCATATTAATCCAAAGCCAATTGATGAAACTATGATTGGCTTAAATAAGGAGCTACAAAAACAGAAGGCGGATTTGTATACGATGCAATCTAAAGGAATTTCTAATCCTTCCTTGGAAATTCAAAACAGAGATACTCGGAACACATTAGAAGAATTACAGAAAGGGAAGGAAAAATTGTTTAACATTAGTCTTTACATTGTTTGTAATGCAAATACTCCAGAAGAATTAGATTTTTTAACAAAAAAAGTAGAGTCCGAATTAAATAGTATAATGATTATTCCGCAAACTCCAAATTTTAGAATGTTGTCAGGTTTGAAATCGTGTATGCCTTTTGGAATTGATGAATTAAAAGAAACAAGAAATATAACAACCGAGGCTTTGTCCGCTTTCTTCCCTTTTACTTCTCAATTTTTAGATGTTGATGATAATGGTGTTTGGATTGGGAATAACAATAATGGAATTCCTATAATAAAAGATATTTTCAAATTGCCTAATCCGAATGGGTTGGTGTTGGCTCAGTCTGGCGGAGGGAAATCTTATTTTTGTAAATTATTGATAACAAGATATCTTCTTAATGGGACGAGAGTTATGATTATAGATCCGCAGGGAGAGTACAAAGCCCTTGTGTCGCATTTTGGGGGGCAACGTGTGGAGATTTCTAGGGATTCCGATACAATCATCAACCCGCTTGATTTAATGGGACACGATTATATTGAAAAGAGGCTTAGTTTAATCGACCTCATGGGAGTCATGCTTGGAAAATTAACTGAATCTCAGCTATCATTTATCGATAAGGCAATTTCTGAGGCTTACGAGCGATGCGGGATAAATGAGGATTCTAGGACTTGGGAAAACAAACCTCCAATCTTGGGAGATGTATTAGATAATTTGAAAAGATATATTAAAAGTTCTAATCAAATGGATAGTAGTATTTTAGGGAGTTTAATTAATCGGCTGGAAATGTATGTCTCGGGAGTTTTTAGTTTTATGAATCGACAAACGAATATTAATTTTGAAGAAGGTCTTGTTTGTTTTGACATTGGAAATATGCCAAGGCAAGTTAAGCCAACGATTATGTTTTTAGTTTTAGATTATGTTTATAGCAAGATGAAAAAGAATTTGAACAGGAAATTATTACTTATTGACGAAGCTTGGACTTTGTTGTCGAGAACTGAGGAAGCGGGATATATTTTTGAAATTGTCAAGACTTGCAGAAAATTTAATTTAGGGTTGCTTTTAATTAATCAGGAAGTTGAAGGTT
>JAGLIS010000031.1 GCA_023142835.1 Candidatus Pacearchaeota archaeon
GATGATAATGAAAATGGTTTTTCGGATTGTGCGGATAATCAGTGTGCTGGGAAGATTTGTGGAGTGACCGAGGTAAGTGAAGACAATGGGATTAAAATTGAGAAAAGAGATTTGTATTGTATTTCAGGAGTTTGTCAGTTGAAAGAGTATATTGAAGAAGATATCGAGGCTGTTTGTGGTAATCATATTTGTGAGGAAGGTGAGGCTGAGAGTTGTCAGAGGGATTGTTCTGCTTGTAAGGTGTGGGATGCTATTGAGTGTTCTGGTAATGTTATTTTTAGCGGGGAGGATGTGAATGGATGTCCTTTGGAACCTATTTGTATTGAGGATGTAGAATATTGTGAGGTGGCGGATGATTGTCCTCGGTCGCTTTGTGGGAAGAGTGAATGTGTTGAGAATGAATGTGTTGTAGCTGAACTTACTGAATGTCAGGAGGTGGAATGTGTGGATGGTCAGAAGAAAGCGACACGTTGTGAATCGGGAGAAATAATTTTTGATGGTATTTGTTTAGATGGGATTTGGCGGAATTTATTTATTTCGTGTCCTGAAGGGGTTGGTTCAGTTTGTGGTAATGATGAGTGTGAAAATTCTTTAGGCGAGGATTCGTATAATTGTCCGACAGATTGTGAGTGGACTTGTGGTAATGGATTCTGTGAGCCTTTTGAGGGGGGGAAATGTGACGAGGATTGTGATTCTTCGGTTTCGGATAAGAAAGATTATGGAGAGGATTGTTCTTCTGATGATGAGTGCATGTATTATAAGTGTAGGGTTGGAAGGTGCTCTAATGGGAATGGAGTTGGCGAGGGGTGTGAGGAAGATTGGGAGTGTGAAAGTGAGGGCTGTGTTGATGGAGTTTGTAGTGAAGGAGGACAAATTATTGAAGTGGAGGTTGGGATTGAATGTGAGGTGAGGGAAGATTGTGGAGGGGTTGATGATGTTTGTAGTAATGGTAAGTGTGTGACTCTCCCGAAGGTTGTTGAGGTTGTTGAAAAGGATGTGGATGGGCTTGAGGTAGAAGTTGTTGAGAATGATGAGGAAGTTGTCGAGGAAGTTGAAGAGGATATTGAGAATAGTGAAGAGAGTATTGAGGAAATTATCGAGGAGAGTGATGAGAAAGTTGTTTCCTCTGGAGATGATCCCCTCGGTCCTGAAGAGGATGAGTCAATTGATTCTATAAGTATAACAGGGGGAACTATTTTTAATTTTTTTGAGATGTTTTTGATAGGGATTACAGGATCTGTTGTCGATGAGGGTGAAGGAACTGTTGAAGAAGAACCTGTTTCTCAGGAGGATGACCCTACTGGCTCCGAAGAAGTTGTCGAAGAAGAACCTGTTTCTCAGGAGGATGACCTTGCTGTCCCTGAAGAGAATGAAGGTGAGGTGAGTGGGGATGGAGGGAGTTCGGAAGGAGATTATGTTGGTGGTGAAGTTTGTCCTGATGAGGGTAGTCCGCCCGAGGTTGAAGATAATTGTAGGTATGAAAAAGTATATGATGATAGAGGTTGTGTAAATGGTTATGATGTAGAGTGTGGGGAATATGAATCAGGTGATTATGAAATGGATTGGGATGGGGGAGATTGGGAAGATGATAAGAGGGATGAGAAGAGAGAGTGGGAAGAGGAAAGACGGAAGAGAGAGAAAACTTGTCCTGATGAGTGTAAGAATGTATGTGAAGAGAAATTAAGTAGTGAGAGGTATGATGTTGAACGATGTGCGGAGGAGTGTGTTCATGTTTGTGTCGATGCTGGATTGGAGGAGTTTGAGGATTATTTTGTAGAAAACCATTTTCGTAAGGAGGAGAAAGGAGTGTTTGTTTTTGGAGGTCAGTGTAGGACGGCTCAGCAAAAGACTGAGGGGTTTGTTTATTTTAATGGATGGGGTGAACCGTTTGATGATATTCAACCTATGAAACAAAAATATTATTCTGGAGGAGAGGCTGATTGGTGTAAGTGGGATTTGGAGAATTTGAAAAAGCAGAGAGAGGAGATTGAGAAGGGTTTTAATCAGGAATTTGCTGTTTGGTTTTTTGAGAAATATCTTATTAATTCTGCAGAGGATTGGGAGCAACATGTGTCGGGGATTTTTGAGCTTTATTGGAATAATGTGGATAATCAGAGGGAGATGGCACATAGGATGCAATGTATTGGTGTTGATGATGTTGGGGAGATAATGGATTACAATTTGATTAATATAAGTTATAGTAGTGAGTATGGAAGTTTGGAATATTGGGAGGAAGTAAGAACTGTTAAGGTTCCTGGGATGGATGAGAAGGTTACGATTATTTCTCCTTATATGAAAGTCTGGATTTTTCCTTCTAAGGAGTTTATTATGTATGAGATGCAAAAATCTATGAAGGCTCATGAGTTTCCAGGTTCTCCTGAGGAGAAATCTGAAAGGGGTAATGAAGAAGGTTTGACAGCCGAGGAGAGAGCGAAGGTGAAAGAAGATAATGGTTTTATGAAAAAGATTAGATCTGTTGCAGGGAAGTATGGTGGAAATCTTGGTGTTAATGTGAATTTTGTTGATCCAGCGACGGGAGAGTTGGTGTTTAATGTTTATGCACAAGTTAGTGAGGGAGATATTTTGATTATGAAGCCAATGCTTCCGAATGAGTCTGATGCAGAGGATGTTAGGATTGAAATTGATTTTGATAAGGTTTATGAATTGATTGATATGGAAGAGAGGGATATGCGGGGGGCGGAGGTTGAGTCTCCTCCTTGGGACAGAAGGCCGAAGAAGGTTGGGATGGTAAAGAGTTTTGTTAATGAGATTAAGATGTATTTTAAGGTAATGGGGATAATTAATTCTGCGAAGGTTTATCCTGAGAGTGCGAAGAGAGATGTTAGGGATTTGTTTAAAACATTTTTTCAAATGATGATTTCTATGGATGATAAAGGTGGTGATAGAGATGAGGGGGATGAGAAGGAGATGGGTGAGAATCCTTGGGAGGAGAAGAGTGTTGTTAGTGGTGAAGTTGTTAGGGGTTTTTGATTGAAAGGATAATTATTGTGTTTAGAAAATGCTTATATAGTAGTTATAACTGGTATATAACATGGAAAAAACGACGATTCAGATTGGGATAAATACTCTTGAAAGATTAAAAAGATTAAAGAGGTTTGAGAGGGAGTCTTATGACGAAGTGATTAATGTAATCATCGAGGAGTATGAGAATGAGGAATTGACTTCTGAGGAGATTGATGAGATAAACGTGGCTCTTAAAAATGTTAGATTAGGTAAGATTAAATCTATTGAAGAAGTAGCTAAAGAACTGGGTGTTTGTCTTGAATAAAATGTATTCAATAGAGATTGAACAGGATGCTGAGAAATTTTTGAAAAAGTTACTTGTTAGAGATTATGATTTGATTTTGAAGAAAATTTTTTCTATTAGAGAGAATCCGTTTCATTTTTTGAAGAAGTTGCAGGGGAGTAAATTGTGGCGATTGAGGATTAAAGATTATCGGGCGGTTATTGATGTGATTGTTTTGGGAAAGAGGATTATTGTTTTGAGGATTGGTCATCGGAAAAATGTTTATGGATAAGTTTTAGTTTTGGGATTCGTTTGGTAAGGTAGAAATTTTGACAATGTAGCGACGGTGGGTGGTTTTATGAGTAATTTTAGGTTCTAATTTTGATTATCAAGTAGGGGTAAAGTATTTAAAGTAATTATTATAACTATTTTTTAAGATGGTGATAAAATCTTTGAAGAGTTTTTCTTTGATGGCTGTTTTTGTCGTCAGTGTTTTGTTGAGTTTGGGTTTTGTTTCTGCGTGGGTTGATTGTTATGAGTATGGTCCTTTTTCTGCTGGAGGAACTCCTACTGGTTGTGTTGTTGCTGGTTGTGTTGTAACTTCTGAAGATGGGCTTGCAGACGGATATGATGGAGATGTAGTTTTTGATTCTCAGTGTGGTTCTGCTTATTCTGATTGGTGTTGTTTGCCAAAAATGTGTTGGCAGTGGGATGCAACAAGTGAGTCGGTTTGTAATAATAATGATGGAACTTTGAATTGTACATGGAATGGTTATCCTGCTACAATTTATTATCAAAATGGAAGTTCTTTTGAAATAAATGGAACTTGTTATGGTGATTGGACTGCTATGGGTGATGGTGAGTTTGGAGGTGCCGCAAGTGGTTGTTGGCAATATAATGGAGATAATGGGCAATGCACAAGTAGTGCTAATTCTGCCACTTGTCAGTGGAAGGAAAATGATGCTAATCAGAATCCTTGGTGCGGGATACATACTCTAGGTGATGCTCAGATGCAGAATTCTTTTGCAACTACCAATGATATTGGGTGTTGTGAGCAGAAGGGATGTTGGAGTTATGATGGTAACGAGACTCTTTGTGTTAATAATACTGCTTTTCCTGGTGCTTGTACTTGGGGGAGTAAGGCGAGTGATCCATGGTGTCCAAATGATGTTGGTTGCTGTTACACTAAGTCATGTTATGATGCAGGGAGTAATGACACTCTTTGTAATATTCTTAAGACTCAAATGATGATGCCTTGTACTAATGAGAGTGGTACTTGTCAGGATATGGCTGGAGGAGGGTTTATGTTTTTTGATGATAGTGATTCGTGTTTTAATCAGGGAGGGTGGTATAATTCTACTGGTGGTTGTGTGATGCCTAGTGGTGATGATTTTGGTGCTGGTGCTGGAGGGTTTATGTTCGGTGGAGAAGCACATTGTTGGTTTGCGGATAATCAACCTTTGGTTTGTGGTAATATAACTGGTTGTGCTTATTGTGAATCTGGAAGTGGACCTAATGGAATAGATAATGCTACAGATAATATTTGTTATAGGAAAGTTGCAGGGTATTGTGAGGGTCGTAATACTGGCGAGGGAGATGTGTATGATAATGCTAATAATTCTGTGAATTTGGCGTGTGCTCATATGGAAATTAAGTCTGCTTGTAATTATGGGCCTTTGCCTAATTGTGTTTGGAATTCTTCTGCGAATCTAACTGGTGCTTTTTGTTCAGCTGGGGCAAGTTCGGTGGTGAAGTCTGCACCTCCTGTTGGTTTTTGTGAGCATCCGGATTCTAAAAATAACTATACTTTGTGTACGCAGTTGATTGAAGAGTATATGATGCCATGTGTTTGGGATAATAGTTCTACGATTGTGAAGAATTGTACGTTTAATCCTAGTGCAGTTTTTGGATTTGGAGGGGAGAGTGATTTGGGAGGGATTAGTAGTGATACGGCTTGTACTGCTTCAGGCGGGACTTGGCAGACTGAGTATTATATAGAGAATGATATTTTGAAGCAGGATTCTTGGTGTGAAATGACTGGGTTCTTTAATATTGACGATGGTGGTGGAGAAGGGAATAAAGGTAATTGTGATACTTCGTGTTGGGCTTGTGAGTTTCAGGGTGATGGAACTAGTTGGACTAATGGGGTTGATGCTGAAGCTGCTTGTGTTGGTTCGGATTTAGGGTATTGTACTTGGACGAATGACAGCACTAATACTTCAGCATTCAATGGGTTTGGATGGTGTGATTATCCGCAAGAGATGGAGCTTGGAGGTTCGGGAGATTGTAATACTGATTGTGAGAATTGTAATTTTGTGAATAGTCCTGAAGTAGATTGTGAGTCGAGTGTAGCAGAGTGTAAATGGATTAATGATAGTGCAGGTGGTGGTTCTTGTGTAGATGTTTCGAAGAAGACTTGTGATAATGATTGTTTTTCGTGTTATAGCAGTGATAGTTGTTATGATAGCGAGAGTGATGTGAGTTGTGAATGGGATTATGATTTTGCGTTATGCAAGCCCCAGAGTTATAGTGGTGAGATTTGTTTTAATGGATTTGATGATGATGGGGATGGAATGGTTGATTGTGGTGATCCTGATTGTGGGTTTGATAATTTCTGTGGAGGATCGGCTTTCGGAGGAGATTGTTTCGCTCAAATGAGTGAAGGGGAATGTAATACTACATTTGCATTTGAGTTGGGTGGCGAAGATTTGAATTGTACATGGGTGACTAATGATTGGGAAACAGAGGGACATTGTGATATGCCAGGTTCTAATTGTTGGCAGTATGATAGTAATTTGAGTGCCTGTGGAGAAATTCCTGGATGCACTAATGATTCTAGTAGTATGATGATTGGTGGAAGTTCTATGTGTGATATTAATATGACTTTGATGGATAGTGTTAATTGTTGGCAATATGATGCTAATGAAACTTATTGTTCTGAAGATGGAGGGAGTAATTGTCAGTGGGTTAATGATAGTTGGTGTGAGAGTAATCCGGATGATAGTTGGTGTAGTAGCGTTGGAGGTTGGTGTGATTTTAAGCCATTTGCAACTTGTATGGGTTTAAATTCAACTAGTTGTGGGGATAATTCTAATTGTACATGGAAGGACGATAGTTATTCTATGATGGGTGGAGATGGGTGGTGTGATGTGGCTTGTTTTAATCCTAACTTGAATGAAACTACATGTAATAGTACTGGTTTGGGAAATATTTGTGAGTACAGAGATATGAGTGCAACTTGTCAGCCAGAGATGTTTATGATGATGGGAATGGGGTCTGGAGGGCAGACTGGATGTTGGCAGTATGATGGTAATGAAACAGGATGTATGTTGAGCGGGGTTACTTGTCAGTATAAGAATGATAGTTATGCTAATAATAATCTTACAGGGGAGTTTGCGGGATGGTGTATGGATAAGGCAGAGTTTGAACATTTTGGAGATATGAAAGGAGATGTTATTGAGTTGGCAATGGACTCTGGTAATGGATTTGGGCAACAAGGACCTGAAGCAGAAATAGGTGTTAGTGGTGAAGTTGATTTGATGGGGATGGGGATGAGGGTAACTGATGAAGGTTTTAATTTTGGTGTAGGAGTTTATAATATTAGTAAGGGAGTTGTGTGTAATGGGTATATGGTTGGAGCAGGAATGGGGTTCGATGGAAGTGTGAATCCGGGAACAATGGGAGTAGGGAGTGCTACGACGAAGTTTTATTGGTATTTAGATACTGATGGGAACGAGAGTGGAGGATGTTTTGCTTATGGTGGTGGTACGCATACAGGTTATGAGTTTATGATTCAATATATTTCAAGTAATGAAACGGGAAATATTGTGGAAACTAAAAAATTAATGAAGTGTAATAGTGGTGATTCTTCGTGGGTATCTACTAATGTGTTAATTACTACAAGTAAGCAGATGAGCTGTGGGGAGATTCAAGGTGTGATGGTTGCTGTGGAAAAACAGGGTTTGGAGTCGTTTGCTGAGTATGATAAGACGGCGAATATGAGGATTTTTATGGCAAGTTCTAATGGTAGTGATTCGAGGTCAAATCCTTCAGATTATATTGGTCCAGGGTATTATACTCCTGGGATGATTGATTTTGGTTTTGTGGATTGTTCTGATCCGAATACGAAAGATCCAAAATGTAAGAATATGCAGAAGTTTGGATTTAATGTTTTTGAGGAGTGTATGAATGGTGTTGATGATGATGAAGATGGTTTGATTGACTGTTATGATCCTATGTGTTTGTTTTCGCCAAATTGTGCTAGTGCTGGAAATGCGTTTGCGTTTGTGGCGGTTGATGGTGATAATACTGCTCCGACGGTGATGTTTAGTAAGATAGATGCGTTATCAGATGGAGCGTTTATGAAGATTGATACTAATGAGCCGTCTAATTTAAGTGTGAGTTTTTATTATAATGATTCTACTTGTACAGTGTTGAATCCGAATACGACTATTGATGATGTTGGAGTTGAAACCTATCAGGCTTATTCTAATTTCAAACCATTCCATGCTGTTGATTTGATTAGTGATAATTTAGGATATGCGTTGTCAAGTGGAACTGCTTATTATTATAAGATTAAAGTATGTGACCCTTCTGGTAATTGTGCTGTGTCGGCTTGTTCGAATTTCACTACGAAGACAGGTGCTGATAAGCAATTTATCTTTAAGCTTGATTTGCCTCCAGGATATACTGTAGATATTCCTGCTTTGAATAAGACTGGTTATAATTTTACTGAGACCTTTACTATTAATGATGAGCCGACGACGTTTGATGTTGGGATTAAGACGAATACTTCAGTTACTAAGAATATGAACATAACTGTTCATAGTAATTGTGGGAGTGGTTTGAGTATTGGGTTCTATGGGATAAATATTTTTGAGCCGATAACTCTTGATATGAGTAATGCGTTTGTTTGTAATGCGAGTACTAATATGATGGGAATGAATTCAAGTCTTAAGAAGTGGAATACGTTGATTGATAAGATGTATCTTGGCGGGGCTACAGATTATATCGAGATGAATATGCCTGTTGCGTATAGTTCTGCGAATACGTTTAATTTTGTGGATGATACAGGGGCTGGTGCTAAGGATGTTGATGATTATGTAAACTGTGCTTCGGGAGGTACTGGTGTGACGGCTTGTAAGGTTCCTGTGTCGCTAGGATTTTAAGATGGCGATTAATAAGACTTTTGTTTTTGTTGGGCTTTTGTTAGTTGGGCTTTTGATGGTTGGGTTAGTTTCTGGTGCAGGTTATAATGTTGTTGTTCCTTCTGCTGATCCTCCTGCAGATCCCGATGGTTCTTCTCCAGGTGGAAGTGCTGGTGTGCCTACATATTATCCTACTGGGGAGAAACTTATAGAAGGTTATGTTGTGGTTCTTAGGAATAATTATCAAGTTAAGTTCGATATTAATGATGAAAATCATACATTGAATGTTAATTCTATTGGGACAAATGGTGTTAATATAACTGTTAGTTCTGAACCTCAGACAAAAACTTTTTCTGTTGGGGAGGAGGTTAAGTTTGAGCTTGATGGGGATAATGTTTATGATTTTTCGGTTAAGTTGAATTCTATTAGTGGAATTAGTGCTGAGTTTTTAATGAAAAGTATTTCTGAAGAAGTTCCTGAAGATGGAACTGTTTCTGAAGATGAAGGTTCTTTGGTAGGAGATGTGGTTAAGGATGTTTTTGGAGAGGATGTTGCAGGTATTTTGGATGGAAAGGGAAACTTTTGGGCATGGTTCGGGGGCGTTGTAGTTCTTCTTATAGTCGTTTCCGGGGCTGTGGTTTATTTTAAAAAATTGAAGAAGAAATAGTTTTATTAAGTTTATATTTTTAGTGTTAGTATGAGTAATAAGAAATCTTCCGAGTTTAATTTTTACTAGGCTGCATTGGTGAAGAGGACTGAGCTGTTTAGGAATTGTACTAATATTGTCGTCGGGAAGGGGAATTGAGATGCAAATATTTTGTTTGTCGGCAATTTCTATTTCTATTGACTTATGCTTCGTTGAACAAACTCTCACGTAGATAACTACGCCACGAGTTCGTCCGCCTCGCCTAAGCCGAATATAAATTAAAATTGTTTAGGGATAAGCTTAATAAGATTTGATTGTTTTTTAGGTTATGGAATCTAACAAGAAGTCCCCCAAGTTTAATTTTTACGAGGCTGCTTTGGTGAAGCGAACTGAGTTATTTAAGGATTGTACTAATATTGTCGTCGGGAAGGGGAATGTTGAGGCGGATATTTTGTTTGTTGGGGAGGCTCCGGGGAGGAACGAAGATTTGCAAGGATTAGCGTTTGTCGGGGCTGCTGGGAAGAATTTGGATAAGTTGTTGGCGAATGTTGGGTTGAGTTTGGAGGATGTTTATATTGCGAATATTTTGAAGTGTCGACCGCCTGAGAATCGGGATCCGTTGCCTGATGAGATAAGGGCGCATACACCGTGGCTGTTGAAGCAGATTAAGGATATGAAGCCTAAGGTTGTGTGTTCTTTGGGCAATTATGCGACTAAGTTTTTTTTGGCTTTTGGGGATGTGGATTTGATGAAGGGGCAGTTAGGGATTACACAGGTTCATGGGAAGGTTCGGGAGATTGAAATGGATGGAGTGAGGTTTAAGTTGATTCCGTTATTCCATCCTGCGGCGATAATTTATAATCGGACGAAGTTGACGCCGTTGTGGGAAGCTGATATGGAAGTTGTTAAGAGAGAGATTTTTAGATAGTCTTGTGACAGAGTCACGCGAAAAAATCGGTCGCCTTTCAGTTGTTGCGATTTTTATGGAAGTTGTTAAGAGAGAGATTATGAATTAAAATAATTATCTTCTCTTAAATGGAACTGATCTCGGCGGAGCGTCGCGGATTTGAGGGAATTTGTAGTGGGCTGATTCGGTTTTAGAGTTGCATTTTTTACATGTATCTTGAAGGGTGTAAGCCTTGCATTTTGAACATTTTTTCAAAATCATTTTTCTTCGCTCACGAAAAATTCACAATTAGTTTTTCCTGCCTTTTTTTCGAGTTCTTCAATAATCTCTGTCATCCTTTTTTTCCCTTGTTTGAAATCTTCTACTATGAGTTTGAGTTTAAATTGTCCTGCAGTAATATAAGTGATGGACAGGTTTTTATCATCTATGTCAAAAATTTCTTTAATTCTTTTTATCCCATCATTTTCAAGGCATTTGATTTTAATAGTTTGTTTTAATTCGAGATTTACTTTTTTCTTTTCAGTAAGTTTTTTTATTGATTCTTGATTTATTTTTGGGATATATTGGGCTATTAATTTTTCGTTTTCTTTTGCAGCGTCGATAAATTCTACAAGAGTTGTAAAATCTTCAAGGATTTTTTCAGTTATATTTTCTGATTCTTCTCCAAGTATTTGTTTGAATGCAATATTTGTTGCTTGTTCTTGTTTGAATTTTTGCATTACTTCTTTTCTCTCTTTTGAGTTTACTCTTCTAAGGGATAGGTAGATATTGTCTCCTAAGATTTCTAAGATTTTGCAGACTATTTGTTTATTCGGAACAACATACTGTCGCATGAATTTGATTCTTCCTGGAGCTATTTCGGAAGAGATTATTGTTCCTTGTTTTCCGTTAGGTAGTCTTACAAATGTGATTGTGTTAGTTACTTTTTCTACTTTACATAATATTAAATCGTTTTCTTCCATAGATTTTTTAACAAATTATGTTATTTAAATTTATACTCGTTTTTAAGAGTCTTATAAAATTTCTTCGACTCTTGAACGGATTTTGGCTTTTCCTCCAGAAGGTAGTGCTAGAACGGTATTGCATTCGAGACATCTAACTTTTGTAGAGGCTTTTCCAAATATTACTTGAGATGCTTTACATTTAGAGCATTTTACTTTGATAAATTTCCCTTCCATAAAAATGAGTGTTGAATTTGGTTTTTAAATGTTAGGATTAACATTTAAAAACAGAAGTTTTTACCCAGTAGGTGATCTGCTGATCTAAATATTTGGGTTGAGTTTTAAAATTATCTGATAGTAGGATTTAGTTGTTTTGAGATTAAATTTTTATGAGTTCTACTTCGAGAGTTTTTTTTAATGCTTCGATAAATTCAGATTCTTTTCCCTTTTCAACGAGGCAACCTGCGGCGAAGTGATGTCCTCCAACTTCTGCGATTGTTTGAGGGTTTTCGTCTTTGAATATTGTAACAGTTTTTTCTAGCATTTCTTTTAAGTTTCTTCCTTCTTGTCCGACTATTCGTGCGGAGACTTTTATTTTATCTTTATTGTATGCCATGCCGATGAGGATTGTCCCTTCGTTGTAAACTGATGAAGATGAGAGCATTGAGCAGATTGTTCCGACGATGACGTCTTTGATTTGGTCTTTTGCGTTTAAAATCGTAAAGCCTTTCCCATTTATTTTATCCATTTTTTCGGCTACTTTTAATCCTGAGACTAATTCTTGTTTATATTTTGTATATATATCTAGGGCTCGAGATTTTGCTTTTTCGTTTTCTAGGCAGTATGCGATTGCGGTATCGCTGTAACCTAGTCGTGAGCATGCATTGATTAGGACTGAAATTTCTCGGACATCTTCTTTCGTATTGAAAAATTTTAAGATGTAGAGGTTCCCAATTATGTCTTCGGCTTTATTGTGTTGGGCTCTTCGGATCATTACTGCAGTTATCAGTTTTGACATTTCGTCTTCGGTTAAACTGAGTAAATTTTTGTCATAACCAATTCCCGTTTCTCTTAGGATATCTTGAACTCCATTTCTGTTTCCTGTAACTCCAGGGATATATGGGGAAGTTGACCACTCTAATGCTCTGCTTAGTGGTCTTGTTGCAGGGTACAAGATAAGACCTTTTTTTATGTTTAGGTCGGTTGTATCGTTTACTATTTGTTGGTTTATTTTCGAGATGTTTGATTCGTGTCTGTCTCCAATCATCCCGATAATTGCTAGAGGGGCTAGGTTTTGGTTGTTTGGAGAGATTGCTTTAGCGAAGAGGTAGCAAAGTCCTGCACCTGTGCATTCGTTGTCTTTTGGTTTATCTGTGAGATGGGGGTTTATAATTTTTATTTTGTCTGTAAGTTCATCGGAGTGGATTTCGTGATGATCTATTATGAAAATTGGTTCTTGTAGGTCTTGGAAATATTTGAGGCTTCCTGAAGCTAAGTCGCTGAAGAGAATTACTTCTTTTGGTTGTCTGGATAGTTCTTTTTTAATTATGTCTTCTTCGAGACCTTTGTAAATTTTAATTGTAAATTTTTTATCAAGTCGTTTTAATGTTTTTGCTAGGATTGATGCAGATGTTATCCCGTCGGTGTCGTAATGACTTATAATTCTTATGGGTTTATTTTTTGAGAATTCGAGAAAATCTCTTGCAAACTGTTCCACCCCCTTTAACATGGGGTGTTAAATTCAAGTCTGCTTAAAAATGTTTAGGTTAGTTGTTAAATCTTAATCTCTGCCAAAAATCTTGAAGTATTTTTTGGTGATGTTTAGTCTTGATTGTGCGTGTTGTAATTTATGTTTTGCACTTCGGTCAGTAATATTTGATTTTAGGTGTTCTTTTAGATTGTCGACTTTTTTTCTTGCATTTTCTAGGTCTTCGTTTTTTTCAATTCCTAGTTCTTTTAGGTATGCTTTTAATTTTTTACCGAAGACTTTTGTGGTTGGAATTCCATATTGGTCTCGAAGAATTAAGCCAATTTGCGAGGGAGAATATTTCTCTGCAAGCTCTGCTATAACTTTTTTTAGTTCTGGCTCTTTCATTTTTACCCAAGTTGGTTTTTCTAGGTTTGTCATATTTATTGGTGTAAATAATGGTTTTTAAAGTTTTATAATTGCTTAATTGCTCATCGAACCACAGGTTCTCATCCTTCTGAATAGCCCCGCGAGGATTCGAACCTCGGTCACTGGGATCAAAACCCAGCATCCTTGACCACTAGACTACGGGACTAATATTCTTGAGAGTGTTAGTGGATTTTTAAGTTCTTCCATAGGAAGATTATTATCAAATCAAAGATTTGCTAAAGTTTAATGTTTATATCTTCCGCGTTTTTCTACGATTTTTAATCGTTCTATAATTTTCTCTGAATCTGACCATTGGTATCCTTTTGTGAAATTTTCGAATAGTTCTTTAGGGTTTTGGAAGTGTTTTGCTTCGAGGGCTTGTTTGATTAGGTGGAGGTCGACTGATTTGTCTTCTAGTTTTGTTGAGATGAATCCGAGTCCGAAGTCGATTAGGAATAATTTATTTTTAGATAAGATTGTGTTTGAGGTTGTGAGGTCTCCGTGAATGATGTTGTTTTGGTGGAGGAGGGCGGTTTGTTCTCCTATTTGTTGCATAACTTGGAATTGTTTTTTTTCAGGGTAGGAGTTTAGGGTTTCTGAGAGACGGTCGCCGTTGATGTATTCTAATTGTATTTTGAATGGAGAAGTGTTTAGGACTTTTGGAACGTTGGCTTTTATTGATAGTGCTTTGGTTAAGAGTTTTGATTCTGATTTTGTTCTACGGGTTCGGATTAAATTATCGAGTTGAGGGTGGCGGTAGGTTTTTGGGATTCGGTCTTTTGTTATTACTTCGTTTGAGAGGAAGATTTTTGCTTCAGCGCCTTGGGAGATTAATTGTTTCATATTACTCTTAGAATGCGTAATTTTATAAAGTTATTTCCTTTTTATTTGTTATGAAAATTTTAGTTGTTGGTGATTCTCATGGTTCTGAAAAAGTGAAGAAGATTTCTCTGAAAGGTGTTGATTTAGTTTTAATGACTGGGGATGTTGGAAAAGCAGATATGGCTAGAGAAAGATATTTTGAGAATATTGAGAGAAAAAAGAAAGGATTGGGCGAGTTAGAATATGATGGAAAATTTTGTAGATTAGTTTATAGAGAAATATATGATTCTACTTTAGATATTTTAAGGTATTTCTCTAAAAAAGTTCCAACTTATTCTATCCTTGGAAATGTTGGAATGAGGATGGTAAAAAATAAAGAGGTTGAAAAAGAAGAAAGGAAATATGATATTAAACTTCCTTATCTTAGGGATGGTTTGAATAAATTAAAAGATTTTCATCTTGTTAGGAATGGTGTTAGAAATATTGAAGGATTGAGAATCGGTTTTTTAGAGTATTTTGTTGGTACTAGTTGGGTTAGGGAATTTAAGCCGAGTGATTATAAGAAAAGTTTGAAAAATGCAAAAAGAGAAACAGAGAAAGTTAAGGGAATTTTGAAGAACTTTAAAGATTTAGATATTCTTGTTTGTCATCAACCTCCTTATGGAATCTTAGATAAGATGACAAATAAACAAGCTCCAAAACATTGGTATGGGAAGCATGCTGGGAGTAAAGTTATTTTAGATTATATAAAAAAGAAACAGCCAAGATACGTTTTTTGTGGACATATCCATGAAGGTAAGGGGATGAAAAAAATAGGTAGGACTGAAATTTATAATGTTGGGTGTTGTGGGGATTATATTATTTTAGATGGGAAAGATAAAAGTTGATTTGGATGAAGATTAGGTTTTTAAGAAAGCTTTAGCGGTTTATCATATTAGTCTTAATGGTTTGTAAAAATTCCCTGGTTTGGGGAGGATGGGTTTTTGGGATTCGGTCTTTTGTTATTACTTCGTCTGAGAGGAAGATTTTTGCTTTGGTACCTTAGGAGATTAGTTGTTTCATTTTAATTCTTTCTTTATCTGTCTTCTTATTTTATTTGTGAAGAGGTTGATTTCTTTTGAAATTTTAGATATTGTTTCTTCAGGATATTCTTCTTTTGTTGCTATTTCCTTAAGAAATTTATTATATTCTTTGAGGTATTTTTTTATTATATTGGATATATAGTTAAAGTTTGGTGGTGTAAACATTAGAAAATGATCTAATATTTTTCCAAGAGATTTTATTCTTCTTGGTAATTCATTATATCTTTCATCTCCAGTAAGTTTGATACCCAGAAAATACCATTCATGTATTTGGTTTATTTTTCCAGAGATTGCTTCGTACTGTTTTATTTTTTGTTTAAAAATAAATTCTTTTTTTATAAGTGATTTTCTGAGTTTATAATCAAGTAAGCTACTGAGAACTGAACCAACCATTACCCCTATTATACCTGATAGAAGGATTTCATAGTTTGTCATCTTAAAATTTAACTTTCCCTCTAAACTTCTTCGCCATCTTTTGCATCATCTTCTGATCAATTTTTCCTTCGGTTAATCCAGTTTGCATTCCCATCATCTCTTTGAGCATTTTGTATTGTTTTAATAACTCTCTTATTTCTGTTGTGGTTGTTCCCGATCCTTTTGCGATTCGCTGGATTCGAGAGGTTTGTTTTTCTAAGACTTCTGGGTTTTCGATTTCTTCTTCGGTCATTGAGGAGATTGAGTTTTTCCAGTGTTTCATTTTGGATTCTTGTTTCGCGAGGACATCTTTTGGGACTTTTGCTGCGGACATCCCTGGAATCATTCCGATTAGTTTGTCCATGCTTCCCATTTTGTTCATTTGTTCGAGTTGGGAGTAGAGGTCGAGGAGAGTGAATTTTCCTTCTTGTAGTCGTTCTTCGATTCGTTTTGCTTGTTTTTCATCGGTTGCGGATTTGACGTGTTCGAGAAGGGCTTGGAGGTCGCCCATTCCTAGAAGTCGTTGGATGAATGATTCTGGGTCGAAGGTTTCTATTTCGTGGATTTGTTCTCCTACACCTATGAAGAAGACAGGGGCTTTTGTTTCTGCGCAGGCGGTTAGGGCTCCTCCACCTTTCGAAGTTCCGTCCATTCTTGTTATAATAACTCCGTCCACAGATAGTGCTTTTTGGAATTCATCGGCTTGGGTCTTTGCGGTTTGTCCAATGTCTGCAGGTATAACTAAAATTCTATAATCGGGTTTTAGTTTTTTGTTAAGTTTTTCTATTTCTTTGATGAGTTCTTTGTTAAGTCCGTCTCGTCCAGCTGTGTCGATTAAAACTAGGTCGTATTTTTCTAAGTCTTTTTTATATTGTTCTATAATTTTTATCGGGTCTTTTTCTTTTTTGTCTATGAATGCGGGGAGATTTGTCTTTTTAGCTAATTGTTCTAATTGGTCCATTGCGGCAGGTCGTTGGGTATCTAAACCTAATAAGGCAACTTTTCTCCCTCGTTTTGCGTAATAGAATCCGAGTTTTGCGATTGTGGTTGTTTTACCTGAGCCGTATAATCCGAGGAACATAAGACTAGCTTTTTTTGGGAGCTTGAGTTCTTTTCTCTCTCCAAGAAGTAATGTAATCTCGTCATGGATAAGTTTGATTAATTGTTCTTTTTTGTCGATACCTTTGATAGTTTCATCGTAGGCGAGTTTCTTTATTTTTTGAGAGAGTGAGAAAACTAGTTCAATATTTACATCTGCTTCGATTAGGGCTTTTTGGAT
>JAGLIS010000032.1 GCA_023142835.1 Candidatus Pacearchaeota archaeon
GATTTTAGGGCTGAGCCTAGTTTGTCTAGTACCATAGTTTAAGGGGGAGAAGGAGGGTTATTAAATTTTGGGTTGTCTGAAGAAATGTCTTAAATAGCCGATTCAAAAATTTCATTTGACTCAAAGTTGTATTTCTTTATAATCCTTTCAATATCAGGGAATTTTTGGTCTTTTTCACGACATCTGATTTCTAAGGAAAGTCTACTTAATTTATCTTCTGTTTTAGAATTCTTCATCCCCAATATGGTTGAATCCATTTCATCACCTTTTTTAAAATTCCTTTTACCATATAAAGTTATTTCAATAATAGGTTGGATTTTATGTAGAACAATTGAATATATTGCAATTTTATTATCTTTTTCTGGAATTAGATTGTTGAAAGGTTCTTCTCTTATATTTCTGCCTAATGTTGATAATTCCTTTTTTACTTGATTATATTCTTTAAATAAATCAAAGTATCTCGAATCTCCTTCGTAAAGTTTACTAAACGTTTGATAATTATATGACATTTTGTTTTAAGATAGAGTTTGAAGATTGTATTTAAGCATTATGTCGTTGAGAAATATATTTTAGTTTAAGAGATTTTTATTGCGTTTGTGTTAGAGTCCTAATTTCTCAATTACTTTCTCTTTATCAAAAATTTCTAAGTCTTCGTATTCTTGCCCCGTTCCTAAAAAAAAGATTGGTTTTCCTGTGGCTTGAGAAACTGAAATTGCGGTTCCGCCCTTTTCATCGACGTCAGATTTTGAGAGAATAATTCCTGTTAGACCCATCGTTTCATTGAATGCTTTTGCTTGTTCTGTTGCATCGTTGCCTGTAATTGATTCTCCTAAAAATATATTCATATCGGGCTTAGTTATTCTTACAATTTTTTCAATTTCTTTCATTAGTGTATCTTTGTTTTGCATCCGACCTGCGGTATCAATTAGGACAACGTCGATTTTATTTTTTTTTGCGTATGTGATGGCGTCGAATCCTACTGATGCCGGGTCGGTGCCGTAATCTTTTTTTGTTAGGTGGATTTTAAGTTTGTCGGCGTGTTGTTGGATTTGTTCGATTGATGCGGCACGAAAGGTGTCTGCGGCGGCTAGTGAAACGGATAGTTTATTTTTTTGTAAGTAGTTTGCGACTTTTGCGATTGTGGTTGTTTTACCTGAACCATTGATTCCCGCAAAAACTATAATGAAAGGAGATTTTACTTCTAAGGAATCCTTTATAGATTTGATAAAATTTGGTGGGTTAACGAGGATTGATTCAATGGAGTTTTTCAATTCTTTTGCAAGATTGACTTCTTTCAAATCATTTCCAATTAATCTTTCTGCTAAAGAATTTTTGATCGATTCTACAGATTCATAAGCTACATTATTTTGTAAAAGAATAATTTCAAGTTCTTCGAAAAGTTCTTCAAATTTTTCTTCTGTTAGTCTTTTTTTAAATTTTGTGAAGAATCCTTTTTCTTCAATTGGTGCATTGATAGTCTCTTCAAGTGATTGTTCTAATTCATCTTTCTTTTTTTTAGGAGATTTTGATTTTTTAACATCCTTTTTCTTTTTGGGTTTTTCTACTTGCTGTTCTGGAGACTCTTTATTCTTATTTACCCATTTCTTTAGTTTTTCTTTTAATGCTCCGAACATATTTTTCTGAGGAAAGTATATCTTATAAATCCTCTGAGGGTCACTTCTTAGAAGTTCTCAATTGCAGTTTTACCTTTTTAAAAATCTCTGAGTAGAGTATAACAATTGTTTTAAACAAAGGATAGTTTTTCTTTTTATGATAACTTTTAGTGATATTTACGAGGCGATGCGGAAGGAGAAATATTCGGAGCAATTGCAACTTTTGTCTAAGAAGTTTCTTATTGATTCTGCGGAATATTTTCGTGAGAAGAGGGAGTTTTTGAATAAGGAGGAGGATTTGTTTTCCGATATGGCGATTAAGAGTAAGAAGAAATTGGAGAATGCGCTTTCGAGTTTTAGGGATTTGTTGAGGATTAGGAAGAAGAAAATTTTGAATTTGGCTTTTGTGGCTTCGGAGGTTGGGATTAGTAAGAAGGATTTTGAGAATTTGTTGGGTTTTGAGAAGGATTTGTTTGAAGGGATTGTTAAGGGTCTTGAACGAGCTGAAGGGAATATGAATGCGGAGATGAGTGGGATACAGAAGGATGAGTTGAAGCATAGGTTAGTTAGATTTTTGGAAGATGTTCCGGAGTTTTTAGATTTTGAAGGAAAGGAAGTCGGGCCTTTTGAGAAAGGCGAGATTGCTAATTTAGAGAGTGAGATAGTCGAAATTCTTGAAAAGGATAAACGGGTTGAAGTTATTGATTATGATTAATTTAACTTAAAGATAATTATTTTTCTACAGAATTATTCTTTTTTCTTAATTATTTTTTTAACAGTTTCTTTGACGGTTTCTAAAATGCCTTTCTTTTTTGGTCTTGGTGCTCTTTTTCTACTCTTACCACTTACTAAATCTCTTTTCTTCTTTTTTCTTCTAGCAACTCTCCAACTTCTATTTCTATCGAGTCGCTTAGGTTTATTTTTTCCTGGCATGTTAATTGTTAATAAATTGGGTTTTTAAGTTTATTGTGAATCTTTTTTAGATATTATTTTTTCACTTCGTTCAAAAGCCTGCGAAGGGAGTTTTTTACTCACAAAATGCATCTCGAAAAATATCTGTTTGAATTTAGTTTTTCTCGAAGCGTTTTGTTCGCCCTCGACATGTCTCAAGTTTAACTCTTCGTTCAAAAGCCTGCGAAGGGAGTTTTTTTTACTCAAACTTCACTCTAAAATTTTTCTAATCGCTTCGCTGAGAAAAATTCGAGCAAAGATTTTCGCCCTCGACGTCTCGGGTTTAACTCAAAGAATCGCAATCTTACTCCGTAAGCCTGCGAAGGGAGTTAAACCCTCGACCCTCTGTTTACAAGACAGATGCTCTGTCACTGAGCTACGCAGGCATGTATTTTAGTTGAATGAGTTATTTTTAAGTATTGTGTTTATAGAATATGTTCGTCGCCTGCACGTTTGTAATCAAAAATTTCGTCTATGGAAAACCATAGTGCTGTTTCATTTTTTGCATCTGTTTCATCTGCGGATGCGTGGACTAAATTTTTTATTGCTATTTCTTTTTTATCTGCGTAAGAATAGCTAACATGTGAAAAGTCTCCTCTGATTGTTCCAGGTAGGGCTGCTTTAGATTCTGTTACTCCTACTATTTTTCTGACATTTTCGATTGCGTTAACTCCTTCGATTATCATTGCTATGATAGGACCTTCAGTGATAAAATTTAAGAGCATGTTTCGTACTTTTTCCCCAAGTCTTTTTGAAATGTCCTCCGTGTAATGCTGTTTTGCAAGGTCATTATCAATTTTTACTAATTTTAATGCTACGATTTTTAATCCTCTTTGTTCAAATCGTTTTATGATTTCTCCAGTTAATCCTCGAGCAACGCCGTCTGGCTTAATTAGAACTAATGTTTGTTGTATCATTCTTTTTCTTTAGTAGTTTCTTCTTCAATAGATTCTTCAGCTTCTTCTTCTTCTTCAATAGATTCTTCAACTTTTTCTTCAATAGATTCTTCTGAGATTTCTTCTTTAGTAGTTTCTTCTGGAGTTTCTTCAGCTTCTTCCATATCTTCAGTTATTTTTTTCTTGAAGGCTTTTTCAAGATTAATTTTTTCTAAATCTTTTGTTTCGAATACTCTTAAATCACAGAAGGAAAGAGGGTAAATTTTCTTTAGTTTTGGGAACATCATTTTTTGGAGAGTATTGTCTAAGAGTTCGTTACAGATTTCGGTGTAGTTTTTTTCTTTGAGATATTCTAACAAAAATTCTCTTGCTGTGTTTCTCAAGTTTTTTCGGACTGCTCGAGAAACTCGTTTTCGCGTGATTAATAATGGTTTTACAATTACTCTAACATCTGCACATCGTGCTTTGAATGAGTCTTCTACGTAATCGCTTCTTTTTCTTATCATTTGTAAGATATAAGATTTTACTAATTCCATCTTTTTTGGAAGTCCTATTAGTTTTCCTTCTTTGTTAAATAATCTAAATGTAATTACTAGACCTTTTCCTCGAAGTTTTCGCGTTAGGTCTAATTTGATAGTTTTATTGTTTAGTTCTTCTGGAGTCCCAAGTATTCTTATCTCTGAGTTGAGAATCGGAATTTCAGCGTCGATATATTTTTTTCTTTCTGCCATTTTATTCTAGTACGATTTTTGAGGTTCGTTTACCTTTCTTCTGGTATTTAGATTTTTTACATTCAGTACAAGTAAACATTAAATTAGTCTTTTTAGTTGTTTTTCTTTTTTTCTTTGTTTGATTTTTTAGACGCGAGTATTTTCCTTGGTTACCTATACCTTTCCAGAGGCCTCTTAGTTTCATTCGAACTTTGCTACCCCTCTTAAGACTGCTAGCTTTCCCTTTACTAGGTTCTTTTACTTTTTGTTCTGTCTTTTTTTTACAGTGAGGGCAGTACCTATTGGTTGTTTTTGGTTTTTTCATAGTAATCCTTTTGAATTTTACCTTTTAAAGTTTGTGTTTGTATGGTCTCCCAGTTAAAATTAAATAGCCTATTGGGATTGTTTATTTATGAGACGAATCAAGTTTGAGAAAGGAGAACAGAGAAAGTTTTTAGATTTAATTATTGAGAAGCTTAATGCTCCTTCGCTTAGAGGACTTTTGCAGTTTGGATTTGATGTTCCGTATTCGACTTTGAAGAATTATTATAATGAGTCGAGGTCTTTGCCTGAAGATTTTTTTAAGGATTTATGTGATGTTGCGAAGGTTGATAAGGGAGATTTGAGGTTTGAATTTGTTGAGAGTAATTTGGGACAGGTTAGGGGTGGGCAGATAGGG
This sequence comes from Candidatus Pacearchaeota archaeon, assembly GCA_023142835.1. Taxonomy (GTDB): domain Archaea; phylum Nanobdellota; class Nanobdellia; order Pacearchaeales; family GW2011-AR1; genus JAGVXH01. The sequence goes on from JAGLIS010000032.1 coordinate 4,850, forward strand.
AAGAGAAGGAAGGTTTAAAAAATTGGATTGATGGTTATTTTTGTGTTTAAGCTCGACCCCATTGTCTAAAGTAACATCTTTGATGTTTCATCGATCCAATAGGGTTGTGTAAGGTTGACCCCATTGTCTAGTGGTTAGGACGTATCGTTGACTTCGATGAGGCCCAAGTTCAATTCTTGGTGGGATCATGGGTACAAGAAT
>JAGLIS010000033.1 GCA_023142835.1 Candidatus Pacearchaeota archaeon
TACAGGTAGCCTCCCTTGAGTTAGTTGACGTTGTCATATCTTTCTATAAACTTAAGAGTATTTATTTGTTTCTTTTTTAGAGAGTTTGTCTTCGATTAATTCTTCAACGTCTTTTTTCCTCATGAATTCAAGAGGTTGAAAGTCTTTGAGCATTCTTTCAATGAGAATTATACTATCTTTTTTTACAAATTTACCAAGTTCTGATAAAATGTTATTAGAAATTTTTTTGATTTTGTCTAAGTCTTTTTTTATTTCTTGATTTTCTTTTTTTATTTCAATTAGTTCGTTTTCAAGTTCTTGTCTTGAGGAGATTAAATTTTTCCCAAGTAATAGGACTCGTTCTCGAATTAATTTATTTCTTTCATCGAGGTCTCTTAATCTTGTGTTGAAATCTGATAAAAGAAATTGGACTTGGTTATTATCTTCTTGAAGTTCTGCCATATCTGATTGTTGGTTTAGGAAGTTTATAATTGTTCCGAAGGAGTTTGATGATTTCTATAATTAATTTTGGAGATATTAAATAATTGGGTGTAGGTTTCTTATCACCAATATGTTTTAATATGTGTTTTTATTTATGCTGTAGGGAGATGTAAAGTAAAATGATATTCAAGGAGGATACGCCGTTATATTCTTATGAGGTTGTTCGTGAGAGTGGGGAGAATGTGATGTATGTGAATTATCTTGGGGCGAATTTTGTGCCGTCGCTGGTTGATTCTGCTAGTGTGATGGCTAGGACTATTGATAATTTAAAAGAGGATTCGAATATTAGTAGGATTGTTTTTGTCCAACAGAGGAATTATTCTCATGATTTTTCGCAGGTGCAGATGTTGGTTGAGGTGACGAATCTTTTTGATTTTTTGACTAAACAGGAAAGAATTATTTCTCCTGAAAAGTTATCTTATTTGGGTGCAGATTATTATGGTGCATATGCTTTGTTGAATCATATTATAAATGAAGTTTTGAAGCAGGATCCTGTGCAAGCTTATAGGGAATTGAGGGGTGCGTTATTGGAGCAGAAGGCTTTGTTGGATAATGGTAAGGATTGTGAAAATTATATTAGACTTCTTGAGAAGGTGATTGTTTATTTTGATAATTTGCTTTTGATTCAAAAGTTGAAATTATTATTTGATTCGTATGTTTTGGGAGGTCGGGATATTTATTCGGAAGTTTTTCGTGCGGACATTATGCCTAATTTTACTTTTACTAGGATGGTGGCACGGATTCCGGATGATGGGGAGATTGTGAAGCAGTATAGTATTGCGGAAGGGCATGATAAGAGTTTGGTTACAATTTTTCGTCGACCGAATAAGGCGAAGTTGGTTTATCATTTGTCGCCACCTGAATATATCCTCGATGAGGACCATCATATGCTTTTGAATTTAGCACGAAATGTTTTAATTGAACATCGGCCGACGGGAGAGGAGTTTAATGATCCTGAAAGGACGCGACAGGTTTTTTTTAATGTGGCTCGGGATTTGCTTTCTGATTTATCAAGTAATAAAAATGTTAAGTTGGGTTATGCTGATTTGACGAAGCTGGCGAATATTTTGGTAAGATATACTATTGGGTTTGGAGTTCTTGAGGTTTTATTGCAGGATGAGAATTTGCAGGATATTATGGTTAATGCTCCTGTTTCGTTGTCGCCGATTTTTGTTAGGCATAATGATTTTGATGAGTGTGTTAGTAATTTGATTCCGTCACAGGAGGATGCAGATTCTTGGGCGGCGAAGTTTAGGATGTCGTCGGGTCGGGCACTTGATGAGGCGAATCCAATTCTAGATACTAATTTGGAATTGAAAGGTGTTAGTGCGAGAGTTGCGATTATTCAACAGCCTTTGTCTGCCGGAGGTTTGGCGTATGCTTTGAGAAGGCATCGAGGTAATCCTTGGACGTTGCCATTGTTTATTAAGAATAAAATGATTGATAGTCTTGGTGCGGGGTTGTTAAGTTTTATGATTGATGGAGCTAGGACGATGTTGGTTGCAGGAACGCGGTCGTCGGGTAAGACTTCTTTGTTAGGTTCGTTGTTGTTGGAAATTATGCCTAATCATAGGGTAATTACTGTGGAGGATACCTTGGAGCTTCCCGTCGCTGCTATGAGAAAATTGGATTATGATATTTTGTCGTTGAAGGTTAGGTCTGCTTTGGCTGGTGAGTCGACGGAGGTTTCGGCGGAGGAAGGGATTCGGGCTTCGTTGCGTTTGGGGGATTCGTCGCTGATTGTTGGGGAAATTCGTTCGGCTGAAGCGAAGGCGTTGTATGAGGCTATGAGGGTTGGTGCTTTGGCGAATGTTGTTGCGGGAACGATTCATGGTGGTTCGCCTTATTCTGTTTTTGATAGGGTTGTTAATGATCTTGGCGTCCCTGTTACTTCTTTTAAGGCTACGGATTTGATTGTTGTCGCGAATCCGATTAAGTCTGCGGATGGTTTGCATTCTTGGCGTCGTGTTTTGCAGATTGCGGAGGTGCGGAAGCATTGGACGAAAGATCCTTTGGCTGAAGGGGGTTTTGTTGATCTGATGAAGTATGATGTTAAAGAAGATGTGATTAAACCGTCAGAGGATTTGATTAATGGGGACTCGGAAATTATGAAAGATATTGCGGCGAATGTGAAGGGTTGGGCTGGGAACTGGGACGCTGTTTGGGATAATGTTGTTCTTCGTCAGAAGATTAAACAGGAGAGTGTTGATTTTGCGGAGAGGATGAAGATGCCTGAATTGTTGGAGGCAGGGTTTACGGTGAAGTCGAATAATGCGTTTCATCAAATTTCTGATAAGGTTAGCAAAGAGATTGGTTTGCCGACGAGTGAGGTTGTTTTTCCGAAGTGGAAGAAGTGGTTGGAAGAAGAGAGTAAGAGGTTGGGATTGAGTTAGTTTTATATAGTTACTATTAGTTACTTAGTGTAACTTAAAATGGTGGATAAAGTTGTCAAGATTGATTCTGAGCTTTTGAAGAAAGTCGAAGAGTTTATTAATTTGGATGAAAATAAATTTAAGTATGTTAATCGGAAGCAGTTTATTGATATTGTTGTAGCTGATTATCTGGGGAGGTGTAAGAAATGAAGCATCCTAATGAAAATATAATGAGGAAGTGTATTGGACGTAGTTTGAAAAATAAGACTTTGTGGGTTGCGATTGTGAAGAGGGATAAGATTGTTGCGGAAGCGGGCGGGACTATTTTTTCTAAGAGTCATGATGTTACAGGACATTCAGAGATTAACGCTATAAGAAAGGCGTGTAAGAAACTTGGGAATCATGAATTAAGGGATTGTTGGATTTATACTCCTTATGAGCCATGTACAATGTGTATATCTGCGATTTGTTGGGCTAAGATGAATGGTATTGTTTATGGGGCGAGTCATAGGGACAGAAATAAGGTTTGGCCGTGGGGGATTTTGATTCCTTCAGAGAAGATGGTAAAGAAGTCTTCGCATAGGCCAAAAATAATTGGAGAGTTTATGAGAAAGGAGGCTAAGAGAGTCTTAGGGATGAAATGACAAGTACAGATGATATTTTGAAGAAGTATGGCTCGAAGATTGAGAGGCAGATGAAAGGGTATGATGAGAGTAGTGGGCAGACGAAGAAATTTAGTAAAAGTTATAAGAAATTTCAGGAAGGGATGACGCCGGAGTTTTCAAATTATGAGAGATGGTGTAAGAGTCTTGGGAATTTTTTTACTTTGAAGGTTGGGGAGAAAGATAATGCTCGTATTTCTAGGGCGATTGAGATTGCTCATTTGAATGTTACTCCTTCTGAAGTTCTTGTTTTCTCGACGGTGCTTTTGTTTTTGACACTTTTTGGAGGAATGTTATTATTTACAGGAATTTGGTTAATTAGTGGTGCGTTTTCTTTAATGTTCTTGTTTATGACTTTTCTCTTTGGTATTTTTTTGTTTCTTTATTCGTCGAAGACTCCAGAGCGTTTGGCAATGATGTGGCGTTTGAAAGCGTCGTCGCAAATGGTTCCTGCAATATTGTATATTGTTATTTATATGAAACATACTTCTAATTTTGAAAAGGCGATGGCCTTTGCTTCGGAGCATTTGCAGTCTCCTTTAGCAGATGATTTTCGGAAGATTTTTTGGGATGTTGAAGTTGGAAGGTTTTCTACGATAAAGGATAGCGTCGATAATTATTTAATTGGTTGGAGAGATTATAGTTTGGAGTTTATTGAGGCATTTCATTTGATTGAGTCAAGTTTGTATGAGTCAGATGAAACTAGAAGGATTGCAGTTTTGGAAAAGTCATTGCAAGTTATTCTCGATGGTGTTTATGATAAGATGTTGAAATATACTCATGAGGTTAAGGCACCTCTGACAAATATTTATATGTTGGGGATTGTTTTGCCGACGCTGGCGATTGCAATTTTGCCTTTGGCATCGACAATGGTCGGTGGTGCGATTAAGTGGTATCATGTGCTTTTGGTGTTTAATGTTTTGATTCCTTTTTTAGTTCTTTATATGACTGAGAAAATTATGATGGAACGGCCAGGAGGTTATGGTGAGACGGATTTGTTGGAAAAGAATCCTCTTTATTCAAAGTATAAGAGTAATGATTCTTATGTGAAGGGATTTTTTGTAGGGTTGCCTTTTATTCTGATTGGACTTATTCCTTTTCTTTGGAGATATACTCCTATTCCGATTTGGTTGGGGATGGCTAGAGATTATAGTTGGAGTGAGATAGGATTGAATTTTATGGGGTCGTCGATGATTTTTGGAATTGTTGGTCCTGGAGGTATTTTATATGGTCCGTCGGGTTCTCTCGCATTAATTTTGAGTTTATTTATTCCGTTAGGTGTTGCTATTATTTTTATTGTTGCGTTTAGGATAAAGACTGAGGAGATTCTTGTTGCGAGAAATAATTATAAGGAAGTTGAAAAGGAGTTTACTTCTTCGCTGTTTCAGTTAGGTAATAGGATTGGTGATGGGTTGCCTGCAGAGATTGCGTTTGCAAAGACGGCTGAGTCGACGAAGGGAACGGCGACAGAAGGATTTTTTAGGATTGTTAATGAGAATATTCAGCAGTTGGGTATGAGTTTAGAGAGGGCGTTGTTTGATGTTAAGAGGGGTGCGGTTATTTTTTACCCTTCGCAGTTGGTTGCTACTTCTATGAAAATTTTGGTGGAGTCTGTTAAGAAAGGGTTGAATGTTGCGGCTCGGAGTTTGATGTCGATTAGTGAGTATGTCAAGAATATTAAGAAGATTAATATGAGGTTGAATGATTTGCTTGCGGATATTGTTTCTGATATGAAGTCGAATATGACTTTTTTGGCACCGTTGCTGTCAGGAATTATTGTAGGATTGGCGGGAATGATTACTACGATTCTTGGAGGGCTTTCTCAAATGTTTGAGTCTGGTGCAACTGGAGGAGTTATTGGGGGAGAGAATATTGGGGGGATGTTGGGGATGTTTGATGTGACTTTAATGATTCCGACTTATTGGTTGCAGATTGTTATTGGTTTTTATATTATTGAGATTGTATTCATTTTGACGTCGACGCTTGTTACTATTAAATCTGGTAGGGATGTTTTACAGACGACGGCTGAGACTGGGAAGAATTTGAAAGGGGCTATGATTCTTTATTTTGTTGTTGCGTTGGGTGCGATTATTGGATTGACTTTGGTCGGGGCTGTTGCTTTGGCTGGGTTGACTTAAATGAAACATTTATAAATAAAAAGGGTGTGTATATGATATATGGAAGTGATGAATAAGAAAGGGAGTGAGATGACGATTGGGACTATTATTTTTATAGTTTTAGGGATTACTATCTTGGTGTTTTTGATTTTTGGGTTTTCTACTGGATGGAATAATTTATGGGATAGAGTTACTCTGTATGGTGGAAGTTCTAATGTTGATACAGTTGTTAAGGCTTGTGCTTTGGATTGTTCTGTTGGAAATAAGTATAGGTTTTGCAATGAGACTAGAAATTTGAATAATGGAACTGAGACTATTACTAATAAGGCTTGTAAAGATTTGATTTCGTATGGGGTTGATAAATGTGGGACTCTTTGTGATTAATTTTAGGAATCTTTATTAAATCTCTTTAGGATGTTTTTATTATGGAAATGGGCGGAGAGATTTTTGAATCTATAAGAAATTTTTTGAGGTTTGGAAGATAAGATGTTGAATAAATCTGGTACGACTCAATGGACTATTGGAAAGCTTATGATAATAGTTTTGTTATTTATTGTTTTGGTTTTGATTGTTTATAGTGTTTTGATGAGAGGATTAAATCCTTTGATTGAAAAAGATGAAGAAATGTTTGATAGTAATTTTAGTAATAATTCTTATATTAATTTCAATAATAATTCTACTGTTGCTGATTTTCCTGAATTGTATACGATTCAAGGATTTGGAGTAAATATACATTCGCAAAGTTACACTTATGAAGATCTGGATATGATGGAGGAGGCAGGTTTTAAAATCATTAGAACTGATATGCTCTGGCATGAAATTGAAAAAGAAAAAGGAGTATATGATTTTTCTACTTTTGATCAGTTATTAAGTGAATTGGATAAAAGAAATATAAGGCCTTATTTAATTTTAGATTATGGTAACCCTCTTTATGGATGTACAACTAGTGTTACAACAACACAATGTATGGAAGGATATAAAAATTTTATAAAAATGGCTGTTGCGAGATATAAACAATACAATCCTATATGGGAAATTTGGAACGAGCCAGATGTTATACATTTTTGGTATCCTCAACCGGCTTATCAGGAATATACAAACCTTGTGAAAGAAGCTGTTTTTGTTATTAAATCTGTTGATCCACGGGCTGTTGTGATAGGTCCTGCTGTTGGTAATCTAAATTATCCTTATCCATTTCTTGAGGAATGTTTTAAGAGAGGTTTGTTGGATTATGTTGATGCAGTTTCTGTCCACCCATATAGAGAGCCTCCGCTGGAATCAGTAATAGATGATTATGCAAATTTACGAAATTTAATAAAACAATATAATCCTGACAACCCCGACATTCCTATAATTGCCGGTGAATGGGGGGAGTCTTCTTCGCAATCCTTGAGGAATGAAGAAAATCAGGCTAAGTATTTATTGAGGGAGTTTCTAATAAATCTTTATCAAGGAATACCTGTTACGATATGGTATAAATGGAAAGATGACGGAACGTCTGATAAAAAAAATGATAATTGGGGAATGATTACGAGAGAGAATTTCACTGCAAAACAGGCATTAAACTCATTTACTGAAATGACAAAAATTTTGCAAGATACTGATTTTATTGAAAGAATAAATTATTATGATTCTGAAGTGTTTCTTCTTTTGTTTAAAAATAACTTTACCAGTAAATATATCTTTGTGGGATGGAGTTCAGGTGAAGAAAAAAAGATTAATTTTTCTGACGGAAATATGGTTACTTTAACTGATTGTCCTGAGTTTATGGAAATTGACGAGATTCCGAATTTTGTTAATTTGAATTAATTTTTACGTGCGGGAAAAGTATATATTGGGAAATTATATTTTATGTTTAAATTTTAAAAAGGGTTTAGGAATCTTTATTAATCTCTTTAGTATGTTTTTGTTATGGAAAAGAAAGTTGCAAGCAACTATTATATTCCATTTTGTATGGGGGAAAAATAAAAATGGAGCTGGAGGAGATAGTAAGAATAGCTATTGTTATTATTGTTTTGGTGATTATGGTCGTGGCGATAGCTTTATTTAATGAAAAGGGTGGAGAGCTTTTGGATTCTATAAGAAATGTTTGGAGGTTTGGAAGATAAGATGTTGAATAAGCGAGGGACTACTCAGTTGGCTATTAGTAAAATTATAACAATGGTTTTGTTGCTTATTTTTCTTACTTTGGTTGGTTTTAGTTTTTCAAAGGAGGGATTAAATTTAATTGAAAAGATTGAGGGGAAGATTGATGAGGTTCTACTTTGGTTGGAGTTTGGAGATAGTGGAGGGGTTGAAGGTGATTGTGTAGATTATTTTGTAGATGTCGAAGATATTGGTGAAGGAATGGTTACTCGTTGTAAAGGGAGTTGTAGTGTCAAGTTCGAAGAAGGTTTATTTTCTGGAGAGAATTTTAATATGACTGGAGAGAGTTTATTTATTAAAAGGGGTTCGGATGGAGATAAAATTTTGGATATTATTGATAATCTCCCTTTGGCGATTAAAGAGAGGGAAGTGAATAAATTTTTGATGGAAGATTATGAAAAATATATTGGTTTTTTAGAGGATGAATCTTTTATGAGTTCTGGGATTTTATCTATTAATATTTTGGTAAAGCAGGATTTTTTGGTATCGAAATTTGTTAGATATTTTAAGTTGGAAAGTGGTGTATGGTTTGAGGAGAAAAATAATGAATGGGAAGAAAAAAAATGGGATAGGGAGATTGAAGGTTTAAATAAAGTTTATTCTGAGTCTGAAAATATATTAAATATAGATGGTAGTGTTTTATATAGGATTGGTACTCCTGATGATTTGATAATGGGTTATCGTACAGAAGATGGAGATATAGTTTCTTTGGAAGATATTAAGGCTGGAGAAGATTCTTATAAACTGTTAGATATTTTTAATGGAAATTCTAAAAGGATAGAAAATGATAAGGATTTTAAACTTTTTCAAGATTGGTTTTTTTCAGAGAAGGAGAAAATAAAGGAACATCAAGATTTTTTAAATAATGGATTAGAGGAAGCGGAGAAGTTATTACTTTCTGAATCTTTTGGAGATTTTGAGGGAGATCCATATAATTTGTTTTTAGATAGAGCTTCTGATGGAGAAGGAGTATTTTATTTTAAAACTTCAAGCGAGAGATATGGGTTGAAGGGGGAGGAATTGAATTTGGTTAAGGGTGAAGGTGATAGTGGATGGAAATCTACCAATTATCAAATATTATCGTTGTCTGATGAGGAGTTTGAGGAGAAAAGTAATATCCATAAGGTAAGGAAATTTTTAGGGGGGTTGAGATGTTAA
>JAGLIS010000034.1 GCA_023142835.1 Candidatus Pacearchaeota archaeon
AGTGGGGAGGAGTTCGCCAGATAGAGATGGTGTAAGAATTTTAGTTATTGAGGAGCGTGGTTCTTCTTGGAGGGGTAGATTAGAAGAATTGGGATATGAGGTTATATTTAGTGATATCTTAACAATTGAAAAGATAAATATCCAGGATCCAGATATTGTTGCTTGTTTCAAGTCTTATCTTTCGTGTTCAAAGTATTCTCTTCTAAATGAAGCGTATGAGGCTGGTTATTCTATATTTAGTGAGGGAAATGATAACGGGAATACTACTTGGAATAAGTTATTGCCAATATATTCTAGTGAATGGATTAATGTTAATGTTACCAAGATATATCCTGATACTGTAACGAATAATTCTATTTCAAGAGGGTGGAGCTCGGCTAATGGTTCTGGGACGGATGGGAGGCAGGGGATAACGGGGATACATCCTAATGCAGAGGTGGTTGCAATAGATACTGTAAATAATTTCACTGAGGCAATTTATTTAGAAGAAGAGGGTAAGGGGAAGTGGTTTCATTATCAACCAAGTAGATTGGCACCTGATGAAGTTTTAACAAATGCGGTAGAACAGTTAGTAGTGAATGGGACTGCTCGTGTATATCTTGAGCGTGGTTTTAATATGACCTTGCCTGAATCTAATGGGGCGAGTACTTTTAAGGTATATTTAGATGTGTTAGATATTAGCGATGCTCAGCATGTGACTATTGCTCCAATTATTCGAGTTGGTGCAACTGAAAAAATCTGTGAGGTTTCAAGCGAGACACGAGTTTCGATGTGTTCTTAAGATTTTTATTTCCAAAAACTTTTAATAGTATTAGGATTAATAATATATTATGAAAAAAGGCGTGGTGATGTTTTTTGTTTTGTCTTTGTTTTTTTTGCCATCAGTTTTAGCGAGTTCTATCGACGATGAGTTGCAGAAGGTTACGTATTATGCAGAAGAGTATGAGGTTGGGAATATTAATTATGTTCAGATGATGGTTTATTTGAGTTCTGTTAGGGAAAGTTTGAATGAAGAATTGGGTGCTGTAGGGAGACAAGATGGGGGTGTTTTGAAACAGGATCAGATAATGAATGCCTTGGGGGAACCGAATGAATGGACGAGATGGGTTTGGATTGAGAAAGAGGAGCATGAGATGAAGTTAGATGGTGAGGTTCCTATTTGGAAGAAGATTGTTTTTGATGGTAAAAAGATTCAAATTAGATTGAGTGCGTTTCCTTCGTTGTTTAAGAGAGGTGATAAAAATTTATTAGTTTATAGATTAAATTTTCAGACAGAGTTTCAGAAACCTGAAGAGAAGATAGATTTTGTGGAGAAGATAGATGATATTAAGGTTTTAGCAGAGTTATTTAATTTAGATTCTTCGAGGGAAAATGGCGAGGCTCTTGCTAGTGAGAGTGTTAGTGTGGAAAAATTATTTGAGGGTTATTTTAGGAGGAATAATGAAAATTGTGAAGATGTTATGAAATCTATTTTTGGTTCGGAAAATAGGAGGGAAAAGCAGAAGATACTTGTGAATGAAATTGATTTTTATGATGGTGATGATATTCAGGCTATAATGAGGTTGGAGATGTGCGATGAATGCGAGTGGCAATGGATTAATCTTGATATGTGGCTTGATAGTCGGGGGAGATTTGAGATGCCTAAAGATGTTAAGGATATGGGGCAAGAGTCTAAAGGAAAATACAAGGATATGGATTTTGAAGAATTAAAGAATGAAGTAAGAGGTGTGGTTGATGAGATTCAGTGGTTTTTAAGGGATGGAGATTATAGTTCTGCGATTTCTTATAAGAATAAGTTGTGGATGTTGAATGATGTGTGGAATGAAAAGTCAAATAATATTTGGGAAGAAGTTCAAGAACAGTTAGAACCTAAGAGGAAGGCATTGGAAAATAGAAAAGAGCAGACGAGGGATGATTGGAGGGGGTTAGAGAAATTGGAGAAGGAGATTGAGCAAGGATTGAGGGAGAAAAATTATTTAGATAGGAAGAATTTTTATTTGAGTTTGTTTGGAGGTTATGATAAGAAAGAGTATTATTTTGAGGAGGTTGGTTTTGAAAAGAGACTTGTAGAGTCGTTTGTAGATAAGGGTGAGGAAATTTGTGATAATTTTGAAGATGATAATGAAAATGGTTTTTCGG
>JAGLIS010000035.1 GCA_023142835.1 Candidatus Pacearchaeota archaeon
CCCGTTTGACCACTCCGGCATTCCCTCATTGAATTAACCAATAATAAAGAGTTATAAAATTATCGGAGTGAGGGTTCAGTCCCTCAAAAAATATGCGCGGGCGGGGACTTGAACCCCGGTCATTTGGTTTCTTCAACAACATTTGGAAGCCAAAGATTCTACCACTAAACTACCCACGCACAAATAAATATCGAGTTACAGGTTTTAAAGTTTATTGTTTCTAAAATGTTTCTTCCTATGGCAATTAGAACACAAAACACTACATTTTTCTAATTCTTTTCTTATCCTCAAAATTGAATATCCGTCTGCAACCATTTTAGAAATATTATTTTCTTTTTTCCCTGAATTATGATGAAAGTCTATCGTTGCAGGATGGTTCTCCTCACATTCAGAACATTTAAGAGAACTTTTATATTCTTGAAACCATAATTTAATCTCGTTCTTTCTCTTTTGAATATGAGCCTTTTCAGAATCTTTATTTTTTGCATACCACCTTCTCCTACAATCCAACCTTTTTTCTTTATCTTTGTAAGGCATAATATCTAAAGGTATTCAACCTTTATATTTGTTTGTATTCCCTTTAGCTTTATCAATAAACTTTAAAACTCCTCATTTTCTATATATCTCATGGACTTCGAATTGTGGTACAATAGAAATTACAAAAAACTTCTAATAATCCCTTCAATAATTTTAGCACTAGCCATAATATATCTAACAATCTTCACTTTCCAAACGGGAGATATAATCTATAAAGACGTATCACTAACAGGAGGTTCAATAATAACCTTCCCCACAAATATTCCTTCCCAAGATTTAGAAGATGAACTTTCCAAAAACCTAACAGACTTCACAATTAAAACAATCTCCGATAACGCCGGGAACCAATTAGAATTAGCAATAACAGTTAAAGAACAAGATACCCAAATACTCGAAGATTCACTAGAAAATTTTTTAGGATATGAACTAACTTCGGAAAATTCATCGAAGGAAACAACAAGTGCATCACTCTCCGCCGACTTTTACAAACAACTTATCGTAGCAGTAATCTTGGCATTCTTTTGGATGGCGGCAGTAGTTTTCATAATTTTCGCAAAAGGAAATAAAATAAAAATTCAAGTAATTATTCTAAACGTTCTTTTTGGATTCTTCATGGGAAATTTCTTTTTGTCTCTTAACCCTATCTTTTCTACAATAATTTTTCTTACATTCGCAACAATTCTAATAAGAACCTATATCAAAAAATCCTTACCCGCTTTCGCAGTTATGCTCTCTGCATTTGCAGATATTATAATGACTCTTGCCGTAGTCAATCTAATTGGAATGAACATTTCGACGGCAGGTATCATCGCATTCCTTATGCTTATAGGTTATTCCGTAGACACAGATATTCTATTAACAACCCGTTTATTACAAAGAAAAACAGGAGTAAACTCTGCACTTTTCGGAGCATTCAAAACAGGAATCACAATGACGCTGACATCTATCATAGCAATTATCGCAGCTTTAATCGTCGTCTATCCTTTTGGTTCCGTCCTTAACCAAATTTTCACAATCTTACTTATCGGACTCACCCTCGACCTTTTCAATACTTGGATTACAAACGCTTCAATAATTAAATGGTATGTCGAGGAGAAAAAATGAAGATAACTTTCAGGATATGGATACTCCTTACATGTGTATTGTTCTCACTAATTTCAATTTTCTCAATTCCACTATTAATGTTCGAGAAAGGAGTTTTGGTTTCTGCAGTAGAACAGAACACAACTCTCTTCGAAAGTGGACTCCGGGAAGGGATGGTTATTCTAGAGATAAACGGAAAACTCATAGAGTCTATGGAAGATTATTCCGCAGCATTAGAACCCTTTACACGTCTTGAACCGAACGAGACACAGAAGCTAACACTAAAAACAAAAAATTTAGAAATCATAAATTTGTTTACAAAAGAAATCATTGATGATATCTCTATCGAAGAGATACCTTCGACAAAACTCAAAACAGGACTAGACCTTCGAGGTGGAGCACGAGCATTCATCAAGGCAGACGTCCCTTTAAACGATATTCAACTAGACGATCTCATCGCAGTCTCAGAACAAAGGTTGAACGTCTATGGATTATCTGACGTAAAATTCTTCAAAGTTAAAACATCCTCGGGAGAAAATTTAATGGGAATCGAAATCGCAGGAACATCTCCAGATGACTTAGAAGAATTAATTGCAAAGCAAGGAAAATTTGAAGCAAAGATTGGGAACGAAACAGTATTTATTGGGGGAGAAGAAGATATAACTCATGTAGGACGAACAGGGACCGACGCATTAATTACCGAATGTAATCCTTCAGGAGACGGAGGAGAATATTGTAGCTTTAGATTTGTTATCTCCTTAAGCGAAGCTGCAGCACAAAGACATGCAGACATCACAGACGAACTTTCAATTAATGGAACATACCTTAGCAAACAATTAGACTTCTTTATCGACGGAGTAAAAACCTCCTCGCTGAACATTGGAGCAGACTTAAAAGGAAATGTCGCAACACAAATTCAAATTTCAGGTTCAGGCTCAGGACAAACAAGACAAGAAGCTTTAGAAAGTACAAAACTTGAGATGAAAAAACTCCAAACAATTTTAATCACAGGTTCATTACCTTTCAAACTAGAAATCGTAAAACTAGATAAAATTTCACCAAATCTCGGAGATCAGTTTACAAAACAACTTCTACTCGCAGGAATTTTTGCGATTATCGCAGCATCAATTTTTATCCTCATAAGATATAGAAAACTAAATATCACCCTCACATTAATCTCCGTTTCACTTTCAGAAGTTCTAATTATCCTCGGTGTAGCGGCATTAATTGGCTGGAACTTAGACCTTCCTTCAATCGCAGGAATCATCGCAGCAATTGGTATGGGCATAGACTCCCAATTAATTATCCTCGACGAAGCACGGAACAAAAACGAATCTCTTACTCAACGAATCAAGAAAGCACTTTTTATTATTGTAACAGCATTCGCGACAACAACCGTTGCCCTAATTCCTCTAACAGGATTATTAGGTTTCATGGGAATCGGAGCAGTTTCAGCAGGACTTCTAAAAGGTTTTGCAGTAACGACAATCATAGGAATTACAACAGGAGTTCTAATTTCAAGACCAGCCTTCGCAGATATTGTAAAACAATTTGAAGAAGATTAAAATGGAATTTAAATGGCACCTTCTATTCGGATTCATAACTTCTTATGTCCTAATCCATTTCTTCAACTTTCCCCTCCTTGCAGGATTAATAATTTTTATTGCTTCTTGGATTATCGATATTGATCATTATCCTTGGTATGCCCTCGAAACAAAAGACTGGAATCCTTTCCATGCGATAGAATGGTATGTTAAAATGGTCCCAAAATGGTGGGCATTATCTCTCAACGAAAGGAGAAAGTTTAAACACGGAATTTTTATTTTCCATAGCTTATTATTTTGGATGATTTTAGCTAGCCTATCATTTATACATCCATTATTCCTTTGGATTTTAATTGGTATAGCGATTCATATCTTTGCAGATTTAATTGACTTAAAAATAAAAAATGAACCACTATACATCAAAATCTTCCCATTGTATACTATAAGAAAGAATAAAAACAAGCGAAGATTAACAGAACTATGAAAAATCCGTCAGAAAAGAAAAGCACCTTACAACCTATCACTACCTTCTTAGAGGAGACATCTTTTTATGGGAAACGCGTTTACATTAATACAAAACAATTACTTAATAGCTTCTACTATTAAACCACTTCGTGTATCTAACAATTTTACCTGAGGCATTTTACCTTCTTTGAAATTACATTTCTTCACTTCTTTAAATCCGATTTCCAAAAGAATTTTTTCCATCTCCTCAAAATTATATATATATCTATGAAACGCAAATCGGTTGTGATATTTAAACATAAATATTTTTTCTGAAAATGTCAAATGTTTCTGCATTATTTCTGCATTATTTGTTTTTTTGTAATCTAAAATATCTTTTTGAATTTTAGCTACTTCCTCATCTAAAGAAGGACATATTATTCTTAATATACCTCCTTTTTTTAAAATCCTATAACATTCATTTAAAACCTTTTTACTCTGTTCTTTTGTTAGGTGTTCTATAAAATGAGAAGTAAAGATATTTTTCACTATAGAATCCTCAAATGGGAGACCATAATTAATATCGTGATGAATAATAGTTTTTGTTTCCAAAATCTTTAAAAATTCATTTAAGGGTAGATGATCTTTTGTACAAGTCTTACTATAAACCCATTTTTTAAAAAATTTAGGAAGCCATCGTTTTTTCATAAGATATATTAAAAAACTTCCATCAATTCCCACGAAAGAATCTAGGACATTATATTCACAACCAATATCAATTCCTTCTCCATGAAAATCATATTTTTTATTCTTTTTTATTCTCAAAATAAAATCATTTATCTTATAGGTCATGTTTTTATTTAACCAAAATCTTTTAAATATGTATCTAAATAATTTTTCTTCATTATCATTATTTAAAAGACACATCTCTTTAATAAATTTTATAGACTTTCCGTTTCCGAAGTACCTCCATTAAATATCTCCTTATTTTATTTGTGTTTTAGATTATTTGAATGTGATAGTTAGAGAATAAGAATGATAACAACAAATAAAAAGAAAGATATCTTTGATTAAAAATGGGAAGTATGAAAAACAATTTCATAAAAACAGAAGCAAAAGATGCAAAAGAAATTTTTAATAGATTTAAGAATAAAGATTTCTCTGGAAACGAAGGTAGAGCTATAAAAAATTCTTCATGGCAGATTGCGACGACATTAGTTACAAAAATAGGCTCCTTACTTTTTACAATTATCATTGCAAGATTAATGTTACCTGAAATTTATGGTCTCTATGGTTTAGCACTATCGACGATTCTGTTTATGGGAATTTTTAGTGATTTTGGAATAGGTTCTGCACTAATGACATTTATTTCTAAAACAATTGATAAAACTCCTGAAAAGGCAAAAGGATATTTTTATTATCTAACAAAATATAAAATATCTCTAGTAATTCTTTCATCAGTTATAATCCTTTTTTCAGCAAAATGGTTAGCAGGAACTTATTATAGTAAACCAATCTACTACGCTCTTTTAGCCGGAGCTATTTACCTACCCATGACTTTATTCTCTGGTTATCTAGATTCAATATTCACCGCTAAAAATAATTTTCGTCCACAATTCATAAAAGAATTAATCGTTCAGATATTAAGATTAAGTATCCTTCCCCTTCTTATAATCTATTTCTTAGCAAAAGTTTCCTCAGTAGAAATTTATCTATTATGGATTTTTATCGCCTTATCCTTTTGTTATTTTATCGGAGGAGTATACCTACTAATAGTGGCAAAATTAAATCATCCATTTAATAAAGCGAAAGCACAAAAATTAAACACCAAAGAAAAAAACGAACTAATCAAATTTATCCTTCCTCTCTCCGTTACAGCCTTCTCAGGAGCCTTTTTTGGTATCATCGACCAAATTATGCTCGGACACTACGTCGAGAGCCAATTCCTTGGTTTTTATCAGGCTGCATTCAATCTAATAGCTGCAGCCTCTACAATTATTGCATTCTCTTCGACAGCAGTATTCCCTATCTTTGCTAGACTTAAAGGCAAAAGTCTCGAACGAGGATTCAAAAAGACAAGAAATGCAACTATTTTAATCTCTATTGCAGCAGCAATTTTCACATTTACCCTAGCCCCATTTATCATTAAAATTATTTATGGAATTGAATATTCCTCCGCAATAACTTACCTAAAAATCCTATCCATCCTTCTAATTAGTTTCCCTTTAATCAACCTATATACCACCTATTACATGTCTCAAAAAAGAACAAAGATTTTTTCAATTTTATTAGTTTTTTCAACAATCTTAAATATAATCTTAAATTATATTTTCATTAATATTGGTCTGCAATACTCTATGTCTTACGCAGTTATAGGTGCATGTACAGCGACGATAATAAGTAGATATTTCTATCTCGGAGGATTGGTTTTATTTAGAAAAAGGTAAAATATTATAATCCAAAATTTTTAATAAGATTTTCTATTAAATAACATACTTAACTTTCTTTTCAAAATCCAAGGAATTACTATATGGAGATTATCTTTAATAGGTTCATTAACTGTACAAGGCATCCAGCAATTAAGATTACACTTGGTCTCTCCAATAAGATCTTTAAAGTTATCTGTTTTAATATTCCCTAATTGTTTATTAAGGACAACACAAGGAAAAATCACTCCATAAGGATCCAAATAAAAAGATTTTAATCCTGCATCACATTTTATAGCTCTCTCTTTCTTTTTAACAAAATCAATTGAGCCCTGAGTATAATACGCCCTAAAGTAATACTTAGGATTGAAAGAATTGAGATACTTTTTGATAAGCCATTTAAGTTTCTCTATTACCAACTTAGTATCATAAGGTGAATTTTTTTTACTATAATAAAAAGAATCATGTCTAACAATTGAAAGGAATTCTATATCTAATTTTTTAGCTAATTGATAAACTTTTTCCATCTGATCTTCATTACCATACCCAAATGTTGAGCATATTCCAATATCTTTTACACCTAATTTTTTTAAACCTAAAATAGTATCAATACTTTTTTTAAAACCTCCAGGTATTCCCCGCATTTCATCATTTTTTTCTTTAAGACCGTCAATAGAAATTCTAAATCCAATTTCTGGATATTTTTTTGCAGTTTTAAGTATCCTTTCAGTAAGCAATCCATTAGTAGCAATTACAACCCTCTTAGTTTTTTTCTTAATTATCTTGATAATATCATCAATATCCGCCCTCATAAACGGCTCCCCTCCAGTTATATTAATAGACTCAAAAAAAGGAAGTCTTTTATAATAAGACATGTCAATTTCCTCTTCAGTTTTATTCTTCCAAATACTACAAAAACTACACTGAGAATTACACTTGTAAGTTATTGCAAGAACCAAAGATTTAAGTTTCATTTTAAAAAATATTTACAAAACTATTTAAATGTTTACATCCCTAAACAACAATGATTTCAATAATTATTACTTCATACAAAGAACCTAAAACTATTGTAAAAGCTATCTCTTGTTTTTTAAATCAGAAAATAAAAGAAAAATTTGAGATAATTGTTATCTGTGGAGACAAGGAAACTTTTAATGTTGCAAAAAAAAATTTCAAAGAGTCTAATATTTTTATATATCAAGATAAGGCAAAAGGTAAATCAGTTGCATTAAATTTAGCATTTAAAAAAGCCAGAGGAGATATTTTAGTTCTTTCCGACGGGGATGTTTTTGTTTCACCTGACTCCCTAAAAAATCTAAGGAAACATTTTAAAAACAAAAAGGTGGGGGCAGTATGTGGCCACCCAGTATCTATAGACTCAAGAGATTCTATGATGGGTTTTTGGTCGCATTTTCTGACAGACATGGCAGATCAAATAAGATTAGAAAGAGTAAGAAATAACGAATTCATTGTAGTCTCAGGTTATCTTTTCGCGATGCGTAAGGACATTATAGATGAACTTCCCGAAAGTTTACTATCCGAGGATGCTTATATTTCTCATATAATCTGGGAGAAGGGTTACAAGATATCTTATGTTACTGATGCAATCGTTCATATAAAATATCCCACTACTATCCGAGATTGGATGAACCAAAAAATCAGAAGCACTGGAGGGTATATAGAAATAAGAAAAATGGTAAAAAATAAAAAAAAGATGCGATCATTTTCAAATGAAACAAAAAAAGTTTTGGAACCGTTCAAATATTCAAAAAATCTGAAAGAAATTTTTTATTCTATCTCGTTGATATTTTTCAGACTAATACTTTGGCTAACAATTTTTTATAAAGTTGGAATTTTAAAAAAAAACCATAAAGAACTTTGGGTTAGGGTCGAGAGTACAAAATAAAAAAAGTTTGGAAGAGTTTGATTGGGTTGAGGTATTTGGGGAATGTAAAGTTAGAGAAATATTAAACCGAAATCATATCATTTTTACTTTTAGAGTACCCTCTTCTTTTTCCCTTAATAATTTTGCCATATCTTGGAGGAAAATAATTATTCTCTCCAAATAGTCACAAGTTTTTCTATAACTTTTTTTGCGGTTATCAAATTAATATCTAAACTAGAACCAGTAGAATACTTTTCAGTTAGTTCCTCAAATGACTTATTTTCCATATCAGGAGGATAAACATAATGAATTTTTTTAGAAATTTTACTAGGATAAGGATGAAAATTTCCAAACTGATTTCCATTAGAAACACATAATGTAAGGGTATTTGTCGCAGCGGAGATATGAACAGTTCCCGTTTCATTAGAGACCAATAAGTCAGAATTTCCAATTATATTTATTGAATCTAAAAGAGTATTTCCAGTCAAATTTTCTATTTTATCAGGATAATGCGAATGAGAGATTATTTCTTTAGCGAGTTCAGAATCATTTCTAGATCCTAAAATTTTTATTTTCTTTTTCTTCTTTTGAATTATAAAATCAGCAATTTCTGCGAAATTTTTAGTAGACCATCTTCTAAATTTAGCTCCTGCTCCCGGAACAAAAACCACATAACTCTCTCCAATCTCTTTTTTTTTAAAAGGCATAGAAAGATTTCTGTTAATCTTTCTATTTAAAAAATTCTCAAAAAACCCTTTATTTTTAAAAAATTCAAAATTAACTCCATTCTTAGAAGAAATTAATCTCGTATAATAATTATCAGATATTTTCTTTTGCCAAGAAAACATACTTTTTGGGCCCCCCCTATTTCCAATTTTTTTAAATGAATTAGAAACTTTAATAATAGAATCTAAATAAAATGATCTTCCATAAGTGGGTTGTAGTACAATCTCAAAATATTCATTATGAATCTTTTTTAAAAGATTAAATCTATAAGGAAAGTTTATTAGAAACTTTTTTCTATCTATCCATATGAACTTATCCACATTATCTGCATCCAACTCTTCAGAAATATTCTTCCATAATAAATTCCCACAAAGAGTTATTGAATAATTTCTATATTTTAAATTTTTTTTTATTTCCTCGATAAAATTTCGGAATAAGATATAATCTCCAATCTCTCCTAAAAAGATTAGTAAAATCTTTTTATTTTTCTTATTAACCCTTTTCTTATTAATCCTATAATCTAAAAGGATATATAATGGGGTGAGTATAGCCGATATTAATCTCCCTTTATTTATATGCATAAAGCTAGATACTATAGGGGGATATTTAATTGTTTTTATTTAATCTAAAATATCTATTATCTATTTGAACTTAAAATTGTTTAATTCGATTAATTAAAATAAAAATAATTGCTTCAAATTTAACGAACTTTTCATGAATCCAATTTATAAAAGGATTGGAATAATACTTAGTCCACAAAACATGATATTCATTTGCAGATGTTTTAAATTTCTTCCTACAAAAATTATTATATTCTTCCAATGTCTCAGAATGAATTTTGAATAGTTTTTTTATTTCCCATGGAATTTGATATACTATATCTCTTGGAAAATCTTTTGCAATTCTTTTACCCAAAAATGTTTTACTATGTTTCCAGAGATAAAGATAATAACCAAAGGATAAAAGATATTGGTAGTCCCTTGGATGACTAAACATCTTTTTTATATAAGAGTCTTTATTCCAATTGCTTAAGAAGTATAAATTTCTATCATTTATCCTAATTTTAAATGAAGTTTCGGGAGATTTAATATTGAATTTATTTATCAAAATCTTATCAAAAATTTCCATAAATTCTAGAGATATTTGAACTGCCTCAGACAAATATGATATTAATTTATTTTTTTTATCAGATTCGTTAAACCAATTACTCCTAAATTTACCAAACTTTTCAAAAAAATCCTTTCTTTTTTTATTCTTTACCCCCAACCTTTCCAATAGACTATTGGTATGTTTTAATGAATAAATAATTGCAAGAATAATTCTTTGATTTATCTTCTTATGCACAATAGCATATTCAAGCAAGTCTTTAGGAATTTTATTAATAAAATATTGAGTTGTCAAAAGAAGGTTTATATCTTTTGAAGGAGATTTTGCCAAATATAATTTCTCTCCCCAAACTAAATTTAATTTAAAAAAAGGAAACCAATAAGGCAATTTTTTAAATACATTTTCATTAATAAACAATGCATTATGGCAGAACAAATATCTCGACCTGTTAGACAGATTCATAATATGATACTTTCCAATAGAATCTCTTTTTGTATTTTTAAAAACAATTAAATAATCAATATCTGAAATTCCTAGAGCACCTATAGATCCAAACTTATAGATAGATTTTATTTTATCTTTCTCCATGTTTATTAACTTTAAATATTCTTCTTCAGCGAGAGCATAATCATAAATTTCCATTTTTTTTGGAGGATTTACAAATTCACATTTTTTTAGATATTCTATTAAAAGATTTCTTGTTGAGATTTTCATAATGAATTTTTCCTCATTTTAATTACCAAATTTTTAATATCTTGAACGAAATCTTCTCCTAAAAGGGGAATAATTTTATTAAAATCATTTCTATCAAAAAACCTGTGAATTAAAACTAAAAATTTATAATGGATATGAAATCCAATAAACTTTCTTAGCCAATAAGGATAATAACTTTTATATTTCCATGTTTTTCTTATATTACTACATCTTTCAATTATATCCCATTCAGAATTACTAAAATCTTTTTTTGCAATCTTAAAAGAATATTTTTTATACATATAATCCTTATTTTTAAATTGTAGATAAACAACAGGTAAAAATAAAGTAGATTGGACTAAACGCTTAAGGTAATAACTATTTTTTTTGTAAAATTTTATATCAGGTAAATTTAGAAAGGCATTATACCAAAGATTAAAAATATTATTTAATTCCTCTGAGTCATCAAGACATCTAAAAACCAATTTATTTCTAAATCCTGTAACTTCTTTTGCGTACTTAAAAAGAATTAGGGGAAAAATTGGTTCAAAATAATATTTCATATCCAGTTCGGAAATGATAAAAAGGTTATGGTGTTGTAAAGGATCTAAAAGATAAAGAAAAGAATTTACTTTTGCAATCTTTTTTCTTATTTTAGAAAGCTTACTTTTATCTTCAAGTACCTCTTTTTTTATTATTAAAATAGCGTCGAAATCAGAGGAATAAGGGATATAATCCATTGTTCCTAAGCTCCCATGAACATAAGCCCCAACTAATTCATCATCACTAAAATTTTTTAAAATATATTCTTTAAATTCTTTTAGAGGTCTTAAAAAAACATCTTTCTCATTTATCCTTAATTGTTGGACTTCATCAATAGTTATAATTTTTTCCACTTTCTTCTTTTCATACATTACTCGATAAGAATTAGCAAAGTTTTCAAATTTTTTTTCGTGAGATAAATTAACTATTCCATTCCTCAAATTTTTTTGAAAAATAAAATTACTATTTAGATAAGAAGCTATTTGTTTTTGAAGTTCCATATATAAAATAAATTAACCTTTAATAACCTCTTTTAATTTTTTCAAAATAGATTTTATAATTGATTTTATTGCTGATGGAAATATCACTTTCTTAAAATAAGCACCATCATACTTTTCATTTCTAATAATCTTTTTAGGATGTTTTAATGGGAATAAAATATTTTCTTTGTTCCTTCCAATTTTTAATTTTCTTTTTGTATGAGTTCCATCTTCTCCGAAGCCAATATTTTCTATAAGATTTCTTTTTGGAATAATATTTAGTATACCTTTATGAAATCTTATGATTCCCCATTGAAAATCCCAAGTATCTCCTCCTTCATCTCTTAGCTGTTTGCATTGGTTCTTTCTAAGCTTTTTTTCAAGAAAATTTAAGTTGTGTTCAAATTCAATTTTATCAAAGTTACCGTAATCTTTCAAATCTACATCATAATATTTCCAAGCCCTACGCCATGTAGCCCATCCCCATATCGATCCATATTTTGAAAAAGTATAAGACTCTCCAAAAAATTTATCCTTTAAAAAATTTGACCCACAAATTTGTCCCACAACTTCGTTGTCTTTGTATTTATCTAACATCTCCTGACAAAATCTAAAAAAACTTTGATCTGGCAAACAATCATCTTCTAAAATTATCCCTTGTTCAACATTTTCAAAAAACCAATCAATTGCACTTGAAACAGCGTATCTACATCCTAAATTTTTATTTCTAAATAATGTTTTAACTTTACAATCCCAATCTATCTTACTGAGAATATATTTCCTAACTGTATCAGTTTTCTTTTTCTCTTCATTTGTTCGAGGTCCATCAGCCGCAATAAACAATTTTTGAGGTTTAGCCTTTTGAATTTCTTGAAAGGTCTGTTTAACAGTATCTAATCTATTAAAAACAAGATAAAGTATTGGAGTTGTTAATTTAAATTTTTTCATTTTAAAATAAATTTTACGAGATTTATATACCTTCCCTTGGTTTCAAACTAAAAATATTTTTTAATAAATAAAAAATAAATATAACTTCATTCCAATGCCTCAGAATAAATCCTCTCTAATTTCTTATTCCTTTCTTTTATAGAAAACTTACCATTCTCAATTTCTTTAAAACAATTACGAGACATTTCCTTCCTTAATCTACCATTTTTTACCAACTTTTCCGTCTTCAACATTATTTCATTGAAAACTTTCCCTTTGAAAACCCTTTTATGTGCATTAGCCCCTGAATTATTTATAATGAACCCAGTCTTACCTTCTTGTATAGTCTCTTCAATAGTATGAGTTGACCCCGTTTTCATAGCTACAACAGGCAAACCAAAACTCTGAGCTTCAAGAATCGCAAAACCAAACGTATCCGAAAAAGTAGGATACAAAAATATATCTGCCTGAGGATATATCTCTTCAAATAATTTTTTCTGAGAAACAAGATTATAAATTTTTATTCTTTTATTCTTTTCAAATTTTTTATTCAAAACATTTGAAATAATTATTCCTTCGACATTATCATATTTTTTAGTTAGTGTGTCCATAACTTTCCAAGCAATTTTTCCACCCTTAACTTCAAAATCCCTTCCAACAAATAAGATTTGTATTTTCTTATTAGTCTTTTTCCTATTCCCTCTTACAAATGGAACTGCAGGGTAAACTATTTCAATCTTCTTCTCTAACTCCGGAAACTCTTTCAAAACCCCTTTCTTAGACCACTCACTCCATGCCATGATTTTTTTACAATAATTTGATTGCAAATATTTTCTTACAGTTTTTTTAGAAGGAGTTTTTTTATAAGAACTTCCTGCCCAAAATTGTCCAACAAATTCA
>JAGLIS010000036.1 GCA_023142835.1 Candidatus Pacearchaeota archaeon
AGTCAAATGAGTATAATTAGAAGCCCCCGATTCCGCAGTCACATTAGTAAGTAAAGAAGTAGTTATCCAATCAGAACTTCCTATTGTAACGATAGGATCTATATCAGAATCAGATACAAACTCAACCTCCAAATAATAATCATAAATTTCCGTTGTAATATTTACAGTCTGATTTAACTCATCAGTATAATTTACCGTTTCATTCCTATTCCAAACTTCATAAGAACTAAACTGACAATCTGCCGTATCATTATAAACCACCCAAGTTTCATTACCCACCGTTACGTTCTGACCATTAAACCCTCTCGAACAAATATCAGAAAAGTCAAATTCATGCGTCTCGTAATACTGGTGACTGTCCGTTTTAATTGGAACAGGATTTCTAACATACCCTATCTGATTTTTTAAATAAATAGGACTATAGGATTTTAATTCATACTTATAAGATTCCAAGTCTTCATTATTAGAATCGTTTGCCCCGAATTTATAAGAATCACCATTATAACCAACCCAAATAGAATTAACAGTATTGTTCCAATCTGAAATATTTTTATAAAGAGTAACATTTACCTCCGCCCAGCCTAAATTATAATTTAAAATATTCTGGTCTTGATATTCTGTAACAAAAGAACTTTCTCCAAACTTAATAAATTCATCCACATTAATTGATTCTGCATCTGTTAAACTAATATGATAACAATCCTCACCCCCGCATTTAGAAGATTCACATTTTAATTTTATATCTTTATCTTTATCGTCGAGTATTTTATTGCTTTGATTATCATAAAGATATTTATCCACCTGACCAGCACAACCGTTTGGAACTATCCATCCTAGTTCTGTTTTTTTATCCTTTGCATTTAGTTTCCAAAAAGTTAAATTCGATTCTTCATTTGTGGCTTTCAAGGCTGTCCATTGCGGTTCTTGACTAATTATTTCTAATACCCCCAAGTCTGATGAAATTGGATTAATTATATAATCAAAACTAACCGAACCATTTAAGATTTCTAAATCAAAAGTATCTTGAAGATTAGTTAAGTTAATCAAATAAACAATATTATATTCATTTGAAATTAAATTAGTAAATCTTGCAATCTCCGTTTGATTATCTACTTCATAAACTTTAATATAAGGTGTTCCGTTTGTTACATTGAGGAATATTTTAATAGACAAATTACTTGTCAAATTTTCTTCAAAAGTCACCCTCACATATTCGCTATTATTAATCACCTCACTCCAATTCCCATCCAACGCCTTAACCTCGTCATAAATATCCGAAATAAAAGTCCTGTTCTCATCCAAATGTTCAGCATTAGTTATCTCAATAATTATCTCATAACTCTGATTACTCAAATGCGGAACAATCCACTCGACATAATCTACAAACCCATCCTCATCCAAATCATGAACTGAAAAATTAATTAACACCCTAACATAATCGGGGCCAGCAGGGTCATCCTTCGAGGATCTCTCAGTTTCATTACTCTCAACACTTTCATTCTCTAAATCAACAGCCTCGACAACATTCCCTGTTATCAAACTTTTCTTTTCGGGGCCAGCAGGGTCATGCCCGATTGGGGCCTTATCATCCTTAGTTTTATTTTCCTTAACCTTCTCATCAACCTCAACAAAATCTGTCTCATTCAATTCTATCGTTTCGTTAACTTCAACAGATTCATTAACACTATCCAAAGTATCATTCAATACTTCTTTCTCTTTTTCCTTCTTCTCCTTAGACTCATTCAAATCCTCGTCAACAATATCTCCTTCAAGATATCCATACCTCACAGCATCCTCATAAGACGCCCTCCAATAAACCTTCAATCCCTCACTATCATTAACCTGAATTTCCTTCTCCTCAACCAAACTATAAGCCAAAATATCAGCATAATTATAAACTTCATCCGCAGAAACAGTCACTAACTTCCCTCCAGAAATATTCTGCTCGACGACAAATGGTGCAGGAGTATAATATTCAACCCCAACTTCCTTCGCATCAGTCTCATTCACAATCTTCTCAACATCAATAATCTTACTATCTGCAGTCTCCAAAATCACCCCATCCTCGTCGAGCTCATCTTCCAAAACCACATTTCCCGAAATAGTAAAACTCAAAATCCAATCCCAAATCTTTGTAAAAAATCCCTTCCCTGAATTAATATCTACCACAACATTTCCAGTCAAGAGCCCCGAAACAATTTCCTCCTTATCAATCTCCTCGACCAAACTCTCATAATCATTAATCTCTTGCTCAGCCTCGACAATTTCCTCATCAGTCAAAACACTTACATTCTCCGCCAACTTAGGAATCTCAATCGTCAAATTTTCCGCAGAAGAAACATTAATCTTCTTCATCCATTTAACAGACCTATGAATAACAGCTTTATACTGTAACGTCGTCAAACTTTCTACAGCGTCGGCAACAACAGATTCATTAATCATTATAGTTTCATTAACTAAAGTTTCATTAGTTACTATCTCGTCGATAAGAGTCTCATTTAGTTCTACGGTCTCACTTAATTCTAAAGTTTCATTGGTTAATACTTCATCGATAAGAGTTTCATTCTCAACAAATGTTTCATTAACTTCCTCAATAGTTTCATTCTCAACAGGTTCATCTATCTCAGTCTCATTTATTTCCACAGTTTCATTAACCTCCAAAGTCTCGTTCAAATCAATTGTCTCATTAGAAATTATCTCATCAACAACAGTTTCATTCAAATCTACAATCTCTTCGGGGCCAGCAGGGTCATCCCTTGGGGAAACATCCTCAGAAGTTTCATTCTCAACAGGCTCATCTATCTCAGTCTCATTCATTAATGCTTCATCTATCTCCTCGACTACCCCTCCCGAATAATCATCCTCTCCTAAAGACTCAACAACTTCTTCAGCCAGTTCCTCCTCAACAACTTCAGACTCTTCAACAACTTCAGATACTCCAGAACCACCTCCATCAGATTCTTCAACAACTTCCTCGACTTCTTCAACAACTTCCTCAACAGACTCATCAACTTCAACTTCTTCCCCTCCTCCAGAATCCTCTTCAGAAACTTCATCAGAAAATTCATCTTCCGAATCCTCAACATCAGAAACAGTAAATCCTACAATCTTAAAAAAAGAATTAGAAAAGAAATCATTAACACCCTCAAAAACTTCTACACTTCCTGAATCTGTTTGACCATAAATCATTAACCCAAAAACACCAATCAATAAAATAGCAACCGGAATAATCAAAAACTTCTTAAAAATCTCGTTGCCCCCACAAACATTTTTACTCTTCTTCCCTAAATCCGGATCAACAGTTCCCAAATATCTCTTCTTAACAGTCCCTTTCTTATCCCGATAAGACTCATAATAATACGGACCAAAAGTTTTACCACCCTTTTTAATAAATTTCTTATATGCCATAACCCTCTTAACAAAAAATGTAGGGGTAACTCACTTAAAAACCTTTTTACCAAGAAAAAACCGTGGGGTAACTACCCCTTCCAAAAAAATTTTTCCCGTCGAGAATTATAAAAAATTTTTATTTAAATCAAACAAAATTTCTAAACCTTATCCAACTCAAAATCAACTCTTTATATTTAACAATTGATACTACTTTTCTGAATCTAATTCAGAAATTAACTTATCAACATCAACCTTTTCAACCCCAGAAGCCACAATCTCTAAATTATTAAACAACTGATTCCTTTTAACATTCCCAGACAAATAAATTTCAGTCCCAAGAAAATCATCCCTAAACGCTGCAGCTTTCTCCGCATCCTTCAAATCTTCTTCAGGAATCAAACAACTAATCTGATCAGAAAACATAACAATCCTCATAGTTTCAGTTCCATCATCAAAAACAAAATTCAAAATTGCCCTCTCCTTAGGAACTACGACCCCATGCTCCCCACAGTTGAAAACTTCATCAGTAGAAACAACCTTCTTCCCGCACTCTGGACAAACAGAATAAAATCTCGGCTGAAAAACTTGAACAACAACTCCTCGAATCCTCACACTCTGTCCCTGCAAAACCTTATCCAAACTCTCCTCACTAACCATCCTCTCACTCTTAACACTATCAAGAACCTCCGCACTTTTCTTCAACTCGCTAAATCCCGAAAGATGAATCTCATTATCCCTAGTAGAACCATTCTTAATCTCAATAACATCATCCTGCTTAATCGTTCCGTCCTCAATCAACCCAATATGATTAACATCCCAAAGCACCACCCGAGTATTCCCTGTCTCATCAGCAATCACAAAATTCGCAACCTTCCCTTCCCGACCATTCTTAGAATACTCTCTCACAGGAAACAAATTAATTATCTTCCCAATAACATTAACCCTTTTCATCCCCGACATCAACTCACTAATCTTCAAATCCTGATCCTCAAAATTAATCCCCAACTCAGCCGCAATAATCTGCGCAGCCCCTTCCTTCGAAATCAACCCCGACAACTTCGCCTTCTTAGCCTCAACTCTCCGCCCAACTTCCTCTTTCTCTAACCCAGCCGATTTCGCAATTCTCTCAATCAACAAATCATAATTCTGCATATTCTAAACCAATAGTCTCCAAGATTCTATTTTCATAACCTTCAAAAAATTCTATAACTATTTAAGTATTATTGAGATACAGTTTAATATAATGTTCTAGCAAGAGTGCCTACTGGGTAAACTGATAAAGATTATTTATAAAATTTGTAACACAAAACTTATAAACTAAAATCCGAACAATTAACTATGAAATGTATAAGTTGCGAAAAAGAAACATCTGAAAGTGTTCAATTCCCATGTCCAAAATGTGGCGAAAAAATCCTTAGATGCAAAAGATGTAGAAGTTTATCCCTAGAATATAAATGTCCTAAATGCGGGTACAAAGGACCATAATCATGGCTACAGCAGGAATCCAATTCAAAATAATGCCAACTGGAATAGATGTAGACTTAGAAGAACTTAAAAAAGAAATAAAGACCAAAATTGAATCCTTTGATTCTGGAGTTTTTAATAGTGCAGAAGAACAACTAATCGCATTTGGCCTCAAAGCACTTATCATAACTATGGCACTTTCCGAAGACGAAGAATCAGATTTAGTAGAAAACGCATTAAGTGAAATCGAAGGAGTTTCATCTGTAGAACTAATCGATTATCGAAGAGCATTAGGATAATCTAATTAATTTTATTTACAACAATTCCGCAGAGTTAAATTTATAATCTCTCTCTCCCTAATTTTAACATGACATTAACAGAAGAACAAGCAAAACAAATAAAAGAGAAACTTCTAGAACAACTTTCAAATTTTCCTCAAGACAAAAAAGAACAAATTACTCAGCAAGTAAATACAATGACTCCAAATCAACTAGAAGATTTCGTCAAACAAAACCAACTTAATCACCTCGGTGGACAATGTATTTTTTGTTCAATTGTCTCTGGGGAAACACAGGCTCTTAGAATAGCCGAAAACGAAAACAACATCGCAATCTTAGAAATCAACCCCCTAAGTAAAGGCCACACACTTGTCGTCCCAAGAGAACACTCCACCAAAATTGAATCTTCCGCACAAGAACTTGCCAAAGAAGTTAAAGAAAAACTCCAAGAAAAATTCAATCCAAACAAAATAGAATTAAAAGAAATTAAAGTTATGGAACATCCTCTAATAGAAGTTATCCCAATCTATGGAACTGAAACAGGAAAAAAACAAGCAACAGAAGAAGAACTCAAAATGCTTCAAGAAGAAATACTAAAAAAACCAGAACCCCAAGAAGAAAAAGAAGAAGCCATATTAGAAATTCCTGAAAAATTATTTAAAATGCCTCCAAGAATCCCTCGCTAAATACAAACAAAGTTCGACCATCTCAAAAGAAAGTCACGGCGAACAATTCGCTTTCTCCAATACATTAAATCTCAACTATTTTTAAGGAATGTAAATTATGGGAGGAAATTAACCTTGGTTTCGAGCTAAATCAACCTAAGGAAATAGACATCCCAATATTTTTTCCCTAGAGGATTCTTTAATATTTAGAACGATAATCCTCTGATGATGTAGCATCTATACGATATTTAGAACTATAAGTATCTTTAATAACTAATCTTTGGTTTAAAATCTTTCCAGTGTTTACATTTCCACTATCTTTTTCACACTCATATAATGAAACTTTCTCACCTAATAATTCTCCAGGAATATATCCAAAAAAATTCAGACTTAATCTTTTACTACTCCCATCAATACCAATAAAAGTCTTATAAATATCTCCATTAACATATTCAGGGTTAATAGTGTCCAATACTCCTATAATTGTTAATTCTAATTTACTTTGTTTCATATCTTCACAAATAATTCACACTATTTAAATATTTCGTATGATGTCATTTTATAGTAACTTCAATATTCCATTAAACAAATCTAAAATATTAAACACCTTCTCCAAAACAATTTTAATTTTTATCAAATTTAAGCAAAGCAAAAGGTTGCATACCAACCAATAATTAAATTATATATAAGAATACTTTCAACGAAGCATCA
Organism: Candidatus Pacearchaeota archaeon; assembly: GCA_023142835.1. Lineage (GTDB taxonomy): Archaea > Nanobdellota > Nanobdellia > Pacearchaeales > GW2011-AR1 > JAGVXH01. The sequence continues at coordinate 6,509 of JAGLIS010000036.1, forward strand.
ATCCAATAAAAAATCCCATAAATCTTTCCTTCAAAAAAACATACATTAAAAACGCAATCAAAAACGCAGGGACAAACGGCAACCCTTCCTTAACCTTAACCTTCTTTTTTCTCCTCAACAAATTAACATCTTCCAAAGACAACCCATCCCAATCAGCTTTAATCACCTCCCCCCTAACTTTAACATCATCCACTAACCAATCACCTTCACGAACATCCTTCCCTAAAATTGTCCGAATCATAGCAACATCCTCAAGCCCCTTTGCAAAAACATACAATAATGGAAAAACACAAATAAAAATAGCAAGAAACAAAAAAATCCAATTAACATAACTAAACATAAATAAAACAACACCCACTAAAATAATATACCTAACCCATAAATTAGACAAACCTTTAAAAATCTTTTTATTCACATTTTTAAAATTCCCAACATACAAAACAACCGAATAAATTAAACCATATATCGAACCCGCAACCATCAAGAACAAAAGAAAAATTCCAATGTTAATTACTGTCGCCACAAACGTAGCTCCAATAAAAAATACAGTCATCGCAAACAACAATTTAGCATCGCCACCTGCAAAAACTCGCCCATAATAAAACAAATTCATAACCGCAAACATAATAACCAATGCAAATCCTGCCTGAAAAACAATCGTAGCATCCTTATCAAAAATCGCTCTAAAAAAAACAAATGAAAAACTCGCCATAAGCAAAAACAAATTCAGCCAATTATCAACCTCCCGCCTTTTCAAATCCTGCAAACAAGCGACAACAATCCCAATAAAAAAAAGCCAAAACAAAAAGGAGTCTGCCCCAATCAATATAGGGAATAAATTTGTGAAGGTACTAAACTCCATCTTAATATTTTCCCTTATTAATTAAATTTGTTATGAAAATTAATATCGACGACATCAGCCCAAAAGCAGATAAAGACATATCAAATACACTAAAATATCCTGATCCAAAACTTCTTAAAAAAATTAAAAGCAAAATTGAATAATTAATCATATTCCCCAACCACTCTAAAAAATCCTTATCCATTATAAATTCAACAACGCCCTAATTATTCCACCAATTAAAAGCCCAAGAGCAACAAGTCCCATAATAACTGCAAGATAATTCAACCACTTCAACATTTTTTTTCCGACACTCTTTTTCATCTCATTAATAATAATCTAATTTATTTAAACTTACCTTTTTTCAATTTCTTCTCCTCTTTCTTCTCGTCCCCCCCTTCCTCTGAAACACCTTGCGTTCTAAACTTCCCTCCTCGCTTATACCTTCCAGCAATCCCTTTCCTCTTCAAATCCCCTTTAGTTCTCCGTCGCTCACTTCCTCCATAATCCATCACCTAACCTCCACCTCAAATTCCCCATCATCAAAACTTATCAAATACTTCCGACTAAACTCAAAAGAAAAATCCACTGGAAAATTAATATTATATTTATCCTTTGCCTCCAAATACATCTCCTTCCCAATAATTTCTCGACCAAAAACAAGATTCCCATTTTCAAACTCAGTCAAACTCTCAGAATAAAGTCCATTCTCAAAAAAATTCCGATTCATTAACCTCGCCTCATCCTCAAAACCCTTCCCCTTCAAAGTCAAATCATTAAAAATAAATTCAGTCATATCCTCGTCCGCCAAAACATATTCAATAAAAGTTCCCCTAAACTCCTCCCCAAAATCATCAGTTCCAAAAACCTCCACCCTATTCGCTTCAACCAAAGAATCTTTTATCAAACTAACTTCCCTCATTTCAAAAAGTTCCAAACCATCCCGAACCTCCAAAACCGCCTTAGGAGAAACCATCGAATTTGAGGCATCCTTTACCAAAATATCATAAATCACGAAACTACAAAAAAACAGCGTAATAAAAACCAACCACAACCCAAAAAACTGACCAGATTTATTTCTCATATCCAACCTCCTCTAACGCACTATTCAAATCCGCACCAGCTATAACTAAATACCTAGCCTCAACAAGTTTCTGATAATTAATCACATAATTAAAAACATCATCTAATCCTATATCTTCTTCTTCTTCATAAATCTTAATCCCTGAATCGACATTATCAAATTTCTTAACAACTCCTGCTCCAAAAATAAAAATAGTCAAGATTATAACTATTGCAATCGTCACAATAAACATCACAATAAAACTTCCTATAATCCCGCCACGTTTATTTAATTTAAAATTCATTATTAATCAAAACCTGCCCTTTAACCTCAGCAACAAATTTATTTCCCTCATCCAAAACATAAACTGGATAACTCCAATCATAATATCCAGGCTCATACTTCCTCAACCCCTCGCTAACCTCATCATTTTTAAAAATTTCCAAAACCCAAAGCGCACCCGAATCTCCTTGCGACAACCTTGTAACCTTCCCAGAACTTTCAACCTTCAACTCCACATAAAATCGTCCAACTTCAAAATCTTCAAACCCACAATAAGAAAAAATATTTTTTCTCCCCTCATCTGGAATAATATCCAAATCCAAAACACCGTCAGGAGAAACACACTCCACAACACTCCTCGCCAAAACTCTCGCCTCAGCATCCCGAACATCAATATAATGTGCATAAGAAACTGAAGATATTCCCCAAACTACCACTGCTATTAAACTAACTAATGATAAACGATAAATCATAATTATTCCTTCCCCTATAACTTCTCCACGATTATTCATTTATACTCACCACAAATTTATTATCTTCTTCCCTAACACTCACAGAATACTTACTAAAATAAGGATATCCTTTAAAAGAACTAAGCCCCTCGACCATCACAAAAACCTTCCCATCCCTAACCTCGACCCTCTGAACAAGACCATTAAGATTATTTTTCTCAATCACAAAACTCATCCCCGGAACTGCAGAATCAATTAATAACGCAACCTGCTTCTCCAAAACTTGTTGCCTCACTCCCCGAGAATTAATCTTATCAGCCGTCGCAAACAAAAACAATGCAAAAATAAGCCCAACCAAAACAATATGAACAATTGTTTGTTGCAAAAGTCCACCACGTTTATTTTTCATTTTAAGCTGGAACTCCATCCATAGTATCACACATAGAAGCTTTCCAATCACCAGCCTCAATAAAATCTTTTTTTAATTCACCAAAGGGATCTAAAGTTTGGTCCATTGAAAAATAAAATAAAAGAGGATTAAAACCAAGATCTTCATTTCCATCAGAACGAACTACTTGACTCACAAAGACAAGCACATCACCATTTGAAGGATCTATATATCTCGGAAGATTAACCTCTGCAAGACCTCCCTTAAAATAATTACTAACACCATCTAAAAGTCCTGTAGTAGACTCATCATCCACATAAAACGAATCTCCAGAAAAAGTAAACTCCTTTCTCTCTCCCTCTGTAGTAAAAAACAAATAGTTAACACCTACAGAAGGATTAAACCCATCCCCATAATAATCTAGATAGCTATTCTTCCTCTTATCCATTTTACCATTAAAAACTTTCAACAAGTCTATTTTTTTATTTAATAAAACTGCGTCTTCTTCAAACCTAATTCTTGCACAAGGAACACAATAGGATTCAAAACCACGGGTTTGAGAAGGAAATATTTGAGATTCTCCTTCAAGAAACATATACCAACATTGGGCAAGAGTATCTGCAATAATCTTCCCATCCTTTCCTTCCTCGACATCTTTCTTAGAAATACTAACTATATTCGTTTTACACTTTAAAGGAAAAGTATTTTTAAACGAAATAAAAGTAATTATATTTTGTACCTCTGGAGAATTCGCCCGAAAAATAATACTATTCCGACACTGTTGCCAATCCAACTCATCATTATTAAAATATACTCCTAAAAATAAAAAAAATATACCTATAAATATCAAGCCTAAAATAATAGATATAATGAAAGTATAACGTAGCTCTCCTTTTTTATTCGCCATAAAAAAAACTACCCAACCAACTTAATAAATCTATCCCGATGCCTTCGAGATAATATTATTAATCGCAAACCCTGCCGCAACAATAATCGCCAAATAAAGAATCCAAGTTATAATTTTATCCGGAACAATCTGTCCTCGTTTACACTTCCTTAATTTCATAAACCCCATCCCCTCTTATTATCTCAATCTTTTTCCCCCTATCAATCGCCCAACAATCATACTCATCTACAGAGAGACCAACTACAGAAACCGGGTACTCCAACTTCTCACAATAACTACACTTGCTATCTTCATTCTCCAAATAACACAAACAAATATGATTCAAATTATTTCCAAGAGAATAAAATTTCAAATTATTTCCAAGAGAATCAAATTTCAGCTTATTCTCATAAGAAGAAGAACTCCCAAAATAAACCAAATAAAAGTTCCCTTCATCATCATTCTCTAAATGCCACATCCGAAACGAACCAATCCCTCCAGAATCTGCAACAGCTATCTGCTCTTTAAAATTATCAAAATAACTCTCAGCAGTCTTCTCATCTTTATCAAAATTAGATGAAATAAGATTACCTAAAAAAACAAATAACAATACAACTATGACTATAGCTGGAATAGTCCCCAAGAATTCATCCGTAGTTAATTGTCCCCTCTTATTTAACATCTCAACCCCCCTAAAAATT
>JAGLIS010000037.1 GCA_023142835.1 Candidatus Pacearchaeota archaeon
AAAAGACTATGAAGACAAATCCGCTTATGATATACTCCCGACTTTTAGAGGCTAAAACTATTTTTAATAAAAAGTTATTGGATAGTCTTGTTTCTGTAAATATTAAAAAAAATCTATTTAACAGATTTCTTTCAGAAACAAAAGGAATAATTAATATAAATGAGGAAATAATTGAATTAGATAAATTGGAAGGGGAGTTTATTTCTTCATTGCAGATTATTTATTCGCTAGTGTTGCGAATGAGAGGGTTGTTTATTCTTCAGTGCCTTGTTTCAAAAAAACCTTATTCAAATAAACTTTTTAGAAAAGAGTTGGAAACTGTCGTCGGTAAACGGGATGCTAAAAAAGTTTATGAAATCTATTATGAAGTTAAGACAGGAAAAAGATCTTTTCAAAAACTAAAAATATCTGTTGCAGAAAGTTTATTAAATTATCTTAAAAAACGGGTGACGAAAGGTGGTTAATAGGAAAAAAAGACTTGCACGGGGAATTGAATCTATGGGGAAACAGATAAAAATTCATGAAGAAAAAAGAGCTGTGGCTAAGGGTAGTGGTGAGATTGAGTTGGAAGAGTATTATGGATTTGAAATTGAGAATTTAAAAAAGGTTAAAGAACAGAAAGAAAGACTTTTGGAAAAACAATAAATTGTGTTTTTTATAATACGGGATTAAGGCAGAGGAATGGCATCCCATTTCTAAAAAATTGTATTTATCTTATCCGCGTTCATCCGTGAGCTAATCTGTATTTATATCTCCACATCAAAACACTTAATAAGATTTTATTTTAAGAAAGTTTATGAAACACGAAGAATTAACCGCAGAGATAATTCAGATTTTTTATAAAGTTTACAACTCCCTCGGATATGGATTTTTAGAAAGAGTTTATGAAAATGCCTTGAGCATCGAATTTAGGAAAGCTGGATTAAATTTTAAGAATCAGGTTCCAATCAAGGTTTTTTATAAAGATGAGATTGTCGGAGAATATGTTACGGACTTTGTTATCGACGAGAAAGTTGTTGTTGAGATTAAAGCTACTTTGGGATTAGGAGTTCCTGATGAAAGTCAGTTATTGAATTATTTGAGATGCACAAGAAAAGAAGTTGGGCTATTATTGAACTTTGGGAAAAAGGCAGAAGTTAAGAGAAAAGTTTTTAGCAATGTTAATGAGAAACAGGAATAATAGCTCACGGATTTTATTTTATAATTGGGAAAACAGGAATAATTGCTCACGGATTACACGGATTTACTGGATTAAGGCAGGGGTTGTATTTTACTTTGGGGGAATTATATTTATATTTTTTAGGTGTTTTATCCGTGTAATCCGTGTTCATCCGTGAGCTAATTTGTTTTTGTATTTCTGCATCATTTCTTTAAGGGGGAATAATTGCTCACGGCACCCTCACAAATTGAAAAATATTATTGGTTGGGGCAGACTCATTACACGGATTTTTATTTGTCTGGCAGCTTTAACAATATTGAGCTCTAAGTCTTGATTTTTCTTTAGGAATTTTTCGAAGAGGGTTTGGATTTTTTTATTTTGTTTTCTTTTTGAGCCTTTGAGATTTGTTAATTTTGCATAGAGTTCTATTTCTTTGTCAGAGAGGAATTGGAGTGGTTTGTTGGTGAGATTGGGACTTGTAAAATTTCCTTGAAGAATATTTTTGAAAATGTCTTCGGATAGTTGAGAAAGATTGTCTGATGAAAGGTTTGGTTTTGAGGTAAATTTTACCTGGAATTTTTTCCCCAGAACAGCCTTGAGGACTTTTGTGTTTATATTTGACGAAGGTTTTAATATAATAATTTTGTCTGAAGGTAACATTTGGTGTTTACGAATTGTTCTAAAAACTTTTCTTTCGAAATAATCAAGGAATTCTTTTTTTGATAATTTTCTTTGGTTTGTAAATTGCCAGACAGTATTGCTCATAGTTTTACCTTTTCAAATTTATCTCTTTCTTCTTTTGAAGTTCCCGTCGAATAAGCTTCTTGGAGCTCGAGTGCTTTTTGTTTTCCTTTTTCGTTGTTGTAGTAAATTGAAGGTTTACCTTTTACATCTTTGATTGAGGTTTTGAATTTTGTTATTAGTCTGGATTCTGTTTCATCTCTTGCTACTACGAACCAGATATCGTCGATAAAGAAATGCCTACCAATCATTGTTAAAATGAGTGTCTTTTCGTTGATTAAATCTTTTTTTAATAGTGTTTTTAATCTTGTTGAAGGTTCTTTTTCACAAAGGAAACACCCTCCCGCAGGATTCGGATATTTGATTTTGTATTTTTTTGCTAATTCTATCTGCTTTTTTCTAGAGCGTCCTGAGAATCCTGCATCGGCTAGTGGTCTAATTATTTTGAATTTTATTTCTGCATCTATTTTTGTCTGTGCAGAATTTGTCTGAGACATTGGTCGTTGTCCCGGAACTTCGCCTGTAGCAATTATATCGTATCCGTGTTTGTCTGCGTATTCTTTCGCTTTTTTGAGCATAAAAATTTTACAATCGATACAAGGATTAATTCCTGCCCCTGTTCCGAATTTTGGTTTTTTTAGAATAGAAAGATATTCAGAGAGTAGGGGTTCTTTTGTTATGTCGATGATTGTTAGGTTCAGATTGTTAGTTTTTTTTGGAGTTATTCTTTTACTTTCAAAGGGTAGTGCGAAGTATAATGCTTCGACGGTGTAACCTTGTTCTTGTAATAGATGTACTACTAAACGAGAATCGAGACCGTCGGAGTATAATAGTAGTGCTTTTTTCATCTGTTGGAAAAGGAGTTCTAAGTTTTAAAGTTTGGTGTTGATTTTTGGGAAAGCAATTATTGAAGTAGAAAACTTAAAAGTTGAAATAGCCGATGATGAAAATTTTTCTAACTCGAAAAAATATGCTCCATATCTTCAAGATATTCCTTACCATATATGTTTTCTATAACTTGGTATGTCTTATCCGCTCTTTCTCTTGTGAAGAGTTTTCTTTCAACCCCTATTTCAACATCCCCTTTATAAATACAATAATTTATGAAAGGTTCATGAATAGACTGTTCAGTACCCTCAAGAATACCAATTGCATACATAATTTCTTCGTTCTTCTCTCTGTATGCTGGATGTGATGTCATTTTAATTATCTTGATAATAGAACAAATCTTTAATTTATAAATCTAACCTTTAGACAAATTTGTAAAAAGTTTTATAGAGAACTAAATTTTCCGAAGACTAAAAACTTAAAAATGGGCATTCTATTATTATAATATGGAAGTTGAGGAAAGAATAAAATTAATTAAGAATAATACTGAGGAGATACTTGGCGAAGAGGAGTTGAGGGGGATGTTGGAAGAGGGTGAGACCGTTAATCATTATATTGGTTTTGAGATTTCTGGGAAGATACATTTAGGGACTGGGTTGATGTGTATGTCTAAGGTTAAGGACTTTATGGATGCGGGGGTAAATTGTAGTGTTTTTTTGGCGGATTATCATTCTTGGATTAATGACAAACTTGGGGGAGATTTGGATAGAATTAGAAAAGTTGCGGTGGGATATTTTAAGGAAGGATTGAAGGCGAGTTTGAAATGTGTTGGGGGGAATCCTGAAAAGTTAAAGTTTGTTTTGGGTAGTGAGTTATATCATAATAATGATTTGTATTGGCAGACGATGATTGATGTGAGTAAGCATACATCCCTTTCTAGAATTATGAGAAGTATAACAATTATGGGAAGAAAAGAGGGAGGGTCGGTTGATTTTGCGAAGTTGCTTTATCCTTCAATGCAGGTTGCGGATATTTTTGTACAAGGGATAAATATGCCTCATGCAGGGATAGACCAGAGAAAGGCCGAGGTTATTGCGAGAGATGTAGCTATGAAATTATCTTTTAGTCCTTTGGTGAATTCTAAAGGGGAACAGATTAAGCCAGTTGCGGTGCATCATGGTTTGATAATGGGATTGGGAAAACCTTCTAAGTGGCCGATTGAAAAAAGTGAGTTAAAGGATATGCTTTCTGAATTGAAAATGAGCAAGTCTAAACCTGATAGTTGTATATTTATTCATGATTCCGAAGATGAAATAAAGAGGAAAATCAATAAGGCTTTTTGTATGGAAAAAGAAATTTGTTATAACCCTATTTTAGATTGGATAAAGAGGTTAATTTTTCCGATTAGGAGTGAGTTAAAAATTAATCGGCCTGAAAAGTTTGGAGGCGATTTGGAATATGATAGTTATGATAGTTTGGAAAAGGACTTTGCAAAGGGAGATATTCACCCGATGGATTTAAAAAATTCTGTTGCGGATTCTTTGATAGAAATATTGAGACCAGCGAGGGAACATTTTTCTAAGGGAGATGGGAAAAAAATGCTTAAGGAACTTGATGAGATGATTGTGGGTTGATGAATTAGTCCTTCTTCTAAAAACTTCAAAAAGAAATAATGATTCCATGGATAATATTCTGGGTGCATTTAATAGTAAATAATCATATAAAAGTTTATAAATGGAAATTACACAAAAAATAAATGGATAATGGGAAGGATACAAGAACTTTAGAAGATAAAGAAAATGAATTAATAGAGTCTATTGAAAAAACGGATTTTTATACTTACAAGCGGGAATCTAAAGGAAATAAATTAAAAGAGATTATTAATAAAGTGGGGACTTATTTTAATGAACGAGAAGAAATTCAAAATTTCTTTTATAAAGAATTAACAGATTCTCAAAGAGCCATAATAAATAAAGAATATACACCTGAATTAAAAGAGTTTATTAAAGAAACAGATTCTTATTTTGATGGACGAGAAAAAATTCAAAATTTTATTTATAAGGAATTAACAGTTTCTCAAAGGGTCAATATCGATAAGTATTCATCTAGATTGGGTCAAATTTGCGAGATGTATGAAATTGATTCGTGCGAAAGTTTAACTTATGAAGATTTTGTAGTTGATAGTATGAATAAAAAATATAAAAGTTTCAAGGATCTAAAAAATAAAGATCCTCAGCTTGCAAAAGTCATAAAAGGTAAAGGATTAGAAGGTGAAGTAGATGAAGCTCTCTTGGATTTAAAAAAATCTTATAAAAGTGACAGATCAGAGGATGAAGGAAATTGTTCTTATTAATATATAAATGGATGTAGAAAAATTAACTACTAAACTTTTTAAACAAACTAACTATCATTATTTTATGTGAGGTTAGTTTAGTTACGTGATGTAAAATCACTTCAAAAACTACTCACTCAAACACTTCAGACGCGTGGTTAGTTTAGTGGTAGAACGGGACGTTGCCAACGTTCAGACACGAGTTCAATTCTCGTACCGCGCATTTTATTCTACATCTAATAAGGTATTTAATTGAGAATTAGGCATAAAAAGTTTCGCAAAATAATGTAAACAATGATATAAAAATTTATAAAGAGAAATTACTTGGAAAATGGATGGAAAGTGATGGAATGAATAATCCTTATAGTAATTTATCTTTTGAAGGAATTGTACCTTATCTTATAGATGGAGGATATAAAAGTTTAAAGAAAATAGGAGAGGAAGATTCTAAACTTTTAGAAATTATAAAACTTAATGGATTTGAGAATAAAGTAACCGAATTTTTTTTTAATATAAAAAATAACATACCGAAGGATGAAGTAGGTTATTTTTCTTTAGATGATGTAGATGACTGTGAAACAGTTACTGCCTAAATTTTTTAAACAAACTAACTATCATTATTTTATGTGTGATTAATTTAATGGTAGAACGGTACGTTGCCAATATTCAGACACGAGTTTGATTCTTCCATTGTGCATTTTTTAGGGATTGAACTGTTCAATTTGAGTAAAACTATTTTAGTTAAAATCATAAAAGAAAATCTAATGAAATGCTTCTCACTTAATTTTAACGAAATTGTTGAAAAGTAAAATTTAGAACGAAGGATTTATTTCATTACATATCCTGTTAAGTATCCAATACCATAGCCTAGTAGGGTCTTGGTTCCCCCCTTAATTCCACCTATACCAGTTCCAATAATAGTTGCTTCAAGGGTATTATTGATTCTCCAGCCACGTGTTATACCGCCTAACCCAATTAATCCTCCCATAATTGTTGCATTTAATACTGCAGGTCCATAAGTTAGTACTAATTCTAAATTCTCTTTTTCCAAAGGAATTCCCTGAGCGTTACAGTAACCATGATAAGCTCCAGCCCCTAATGAAACTAGACCTGAAAATAATTCTGCTGTTGATTCTGCCATAATCAACAGAGGAACAAAATAATTTATAAATCTTTCGTTTTTTATCACTTAAGAGTTAATAATCTATTTTTCAACAATTACGATAACAACGAATTTTTGGCGAGTCTCGAAGTCTTGTAGATTTTCCACTTAAATTTTATTTTATGAAACTTCTTATAACAAAGAAGTCATATTCAATTCAGAAAAGAGCTAAATTTTGAAGGGTAGGCATCTTATTATTCTCTATTCTAATCATACCCTTGCATCCCACCTAACTTCCCAGAATTCCCTGAACTCTTCTTCGCTGCGATAACATCATCAATTCTTAAAATCATAATTGCAACTTCCGACGCTGAAGCAATAGCCTGAGTTTTAACTTTTAATGGCTCGATAATTCCCTGCATTAAAGTATCTTCAACTTTTCCTGAAAATAAATTCAAACCAGCGGTTTTCATATTAGCGTCGTGACTAACCCGAAGCTCTGTTAAAACATCAATTGGGTCCATTCCAGCATTCTCCGCTAGTGTTGAAGGAATAAATTCCAAAGCGGAAGCAAATTCTTTAACCGCTAATCCCTCACGACCTTTCAAAGTTGAAGCAAATTCTTTTAATCTTTTAGCTAACTCAATTTCAATCGCACCTCCCCCAGCAACGACCATAGAATTTTTTAATGTAGCTACGACATCACCGAGCGCGTCTTTCATCCCTCGTTCAACTTCATCAATAACGTGCTCAGTTCCTCCACGAATCAAGATGGTCAGTGCTTTAGGATTTTTACAGCCCATAACATAAGTCATACTTTCCTCGCCTTCTTTTTGTTCTTCAACATAATTCGCATAGCCTAAATCTCCAGGACAAATCTCACTTAACTTTGAAATAATCTTCGCCCCAGTCGCCTTAGCTAAACTTTGCATATCACTTTTCATAACACGACGCACAGCATAAATTCCCTCCTTTGCTAGATAATACTGGACCAAATCATCTATCCCTTTTTGAACAAAAAGAACATTGGCTCCAGATTCTTTAATCCATTCAACTTTTGATTTTAAAATAGAATCCTCTTGACTTAGAAAATTTTGCAATTGGTCTGGAGTCGAAACAGAAATCTTTGCTTCAGTCTCGGGACCTTGAATCTCCAAGGCTTCCTCAATTAAAGCAATCCGTGCCTCTTCAACTTTCCCCGGCATTTCAAGATTTATCTTTCCTTTATCAATAACAATTCCTTTAATCAATTTTGTATTCTCGATCGCTAGACCTTTCTGCTTTCCAATTCGAATATCTTCTAAATCAACTTCCTTATTTTCAGCAACAATTTCTACAGCGTCAACAATAATTTTACTAAATTTTTCTTTCAAATATTCAACCCCTTTTCCAGTCATAGCAGTTTGTGCAACTTTCATTAAATCTTCTTTAGAATCGATTTCAACTGCTAATTCATTTAAAATAATCTGTGCTTTTTCCTCAGCCCAACGATAACCTTGAGTAATAATGGTTGGATGAATTTTCATATCTAACAATTTCTCAGCATTTTCCAAAAATCTCCCTGCAAGCATAACGGCAGTTGTTGTCCCATCACCAACTTCTTTCTCTTGAGTCTTCGCGATTTCAACAATCATCTTAGCCGCTGGATGTTCAATCTCCATTTCTTCAAGAATAGTTACTCCATCATTTGTAACGATAATATTCCCGACTCTATCGACTAACATTTTGTCCATCCCTTTCGGACCCAGAGTAGTCTTTACAGTTTCAGCAACAACTCGTGCTGCTAAAATGTTATTTCTTTGAGCATCTCGTCCAAGAATACGACTTCCCTCTTCTGATCCGATTGAGTCTCCCATAATATAAAAATTTTAAAATTCTTTATAAGGATTATTGTGATAGAATACATGTCACCCAAGATACTCCAAAAATTATATAAACAATATTCTCCTAAAATATATATGGAAGTAGAAACAAAATTTCCGTGGGATAATGATGAAAAACCTTATTTTGTGAATGAAGAAGGTTTTGAGTGGTACTTTAATAAACTTGGTACAGAATATGCAAGATTAAAAGATGGTTCTGGTACCAGCTTAAAAGATGTTTGTGTATTTTATGTTAAAAAAGATGACGATATTACAAATGTAATAATTGATAAAAATCGGAAGATTTTAGCAGATTCTAGAAGTCTTGAATCTATCGGTGTAGAAATTGATAAATTAAAACTTTTAAGAAGAAATTGATAAATTCTTTATAAGGATTATTGTGGTAGAATACAGGTCACCTAAGGATACTCCAAAAATTATATAAACAATATTCTTCTGAGGTGTATATGGAAATAGGTGTAAAAGTTGGAGATTTAATGACTCGGAATTTTATTTATGTTTCTCTAGAAACCAACCTTGAAGAATGTGCAAGGACAATGGTCAAAAAGAGGGTTGGTAGTGTAGTTATTAGGGAAGAACAGAAACTTAAGGGAATTTTAACTAAGAAAGATATTATTTGGGCAGTTGTGAAAAAATCTAAGGAAGATCTCAAGAGTATTCTGGCGAAAGATTTAATGAAACGGAAAGTTGTCACAATAAAACCCGGGGCTGATATTTCGGATGCAATGGAAAGATTCAAGAAGAAAAAAATTAGGAGACTTCCAGTAGTGGAAAATGGAAAATTAATCGGGATGTTAACTTTGAAGGATGTTTTAAAAATCGACCCAGGACTTTTTCAATTAATAGCAGAGACAATGAAAATCAGGGAGGAAACCTCCAAGCTGAATAGGAGTAGTATTAATGCTCAACGAAAACAAGGTGTCTGCGAAGAATGTGGAGAATATGATCTTATCTATCAAGACGAAGCCCAATGGATTTGTGACAATTGCTACAGTAAAAGATAATACATTATTCTTGTAACCTATGACCAAAAACATTTAAATATCCTTCAATACACAATATAATAAGATGGCAGAGAAAAAAGAAGTGTATAAACAGAAACTTAAACAGAAAGGTCATTGGAATTATGTAGAGCTTTATAATTTTTGTTTTGAATGGTTGAAAGATGAGGGTTATAGGGTTAAGGAAAAAGAATATACTGAAAAATCATCTAATTTTGGAAAGGAGATAATTTTAATTTGGGAAGCTAGCAAAAAAGTTACAGATTATTTCAAAAATGTAATTGAAGTCAAATGGCATATTCTTGGGATGAATGATGCTGAAGTTGAACAAGATGGAAAAAAGATTAAAACAAATAAGGGGGAGGTTGGAATAACTATTAAAGCAATATTGGTTCGAGATTATGAAGAGAGATGGGAAGATAGGCCAATTTGGAAATTCCTGCGAGGTGTTTATGAAAAATATATTATTAGGACAACTGTTGATGAATATGAAGATGATCTCGAGGATAAAGCGAAAGAATATCTTAGAGAAATCAAATCATTTTTACAAATTGGCGGTCGTTAAATAATTAGTGGTTTTGAATCACAATAATCTTTATAAAATAATTGGCGCTATTCTTATATGAACAAATTAGTATTACTCTTAATAGGAATGTGTTGTCTAACATTTATCTCAGCCCTAGACGTTTCTGAGCAATATGACAATAATGTGATAGTTCGGGATATCGATAACCATATAGATTTAACCATTTCTATAACTAATGCATCTTATGGGACATATAATGTATATACTCTCGCTGATGTATCTATGAAACCTTCAGAAACCTTCGTAATCTCCGAGGGAACAATGGAAAAAACGTTTACAATAAAGCCTACCGAAAACCTCGACGTCGAAGGCTATTATACATTTACTTATACGTTAAATTACCGAGGCGTAGAAAAGATAGATAAAAAATTAACAAT
>JAGLIS010000038.1 GCA_023142835.1 Candidatus Pacearchaeota archaeon
TAAATAACATAGCCGAAATCAAGATTACCCACGACAAACCAAATAGTAATCCATGTTTTTTAGACCGAATAACTTTCCCAAGTTCAATCCCTAACAAAAAAATTCCAAAAACAAATAACCAAAAAATCATCGAACTATTTTGATTAATCCAATCCATAAGATATGGCTGTGCATTTTCTGCGACGGTTAAACCGACTCTATTAGTTCCAAAAGGAAATAGAACTGCATGCCAAACAGATTTTAAAACATCTAAAACATTTTTCCCAACAAGAGTCAATCCAATAGACCCAAGAACAGCAAAACTTCCAAGGACATACCAAGTTTTATTTTCCTTTTTAACATTTAGTTTTCTTATTTTAACTAATACATCAAAAATACAATCGAGTAATATAAGCCCAAAAATCGCTGGAACCACCAAACCATAAGTCCCCGAAAATCTTCCAATCATACCCCCTATCAAAGAACTATGAAAAATTCCAGGAGATAAAATACTCGAAGCAATCCAAACCAGATAAAATACTATTGCCTTTTTTCTATCCTTACACTTGAATAACCAATATAATCCAAACGAGAATGGAATCATCATAATAATCAAACTAACTGCACCACCCCAACTAACAAAAACTAAAGATGTCAAAAATCCAATTCCTAACCCATACAAAATTGTTCTCTTCCAATCTTTCTCAAAATTATTTAATAAAATAAGATAAAACAACAAACAAGCAAAAACGGCAACCATTCCGATAGCCTCGTGGTCAGAAAAACCAGCCATAGTTCTATAAAGATATGCTGGAGAAAAAGCAAGTAAGCTAGAAGAAATCAAACTCGCAAACTTAGATTTTGTCAAAATATAAACTAAAAAGAAAAATATAATTAACCCAAGACAATAAAAAATAACTGGCGATAGAACATTAACTGCCCGAAGAGAATAATCTCCAAAGACATTAGCAATCTGATACATAGAAACAATAACTCTAGGCATTATCTCATAAGACCAACTAGTTCCAAAACCTAAACCTCTCATAGCATCTACCGACGGCAATTCCCCACCATTCTCAACAATTGTTTCAGCAACCCTCAAAAAATAATAAGGATCCAGAGCTAAAGGAATCTTTTCTCCTGTAGTCTGATCTGTCAACAAATCCCAATTAGAAACCCGAATAGAAGAACTCATAAATAATATAACAAAGAATACAATTGCCGTTGCTACCCATTGAAACTTTTTATTAGACACAACTCCTAAAGCAGACATCTTTATCTTATTAAATTCCATAAAAAACAATATCATTTCCTATTTAAAAACATTACCAAGTATTCAATCCTATTAGATGTCTTAACAACCTCATACGAAAGGAACAATTAAACTCTAATATAGAATTAAAACACTAAGTAAAAATACCTCCTTGGAAGTTTATCATTTCCTCAAAGAATATTTTAAAGATTTAAATTAGAACAAAATACTAATTCCCGAAAAGATAGGATCTAGCACTAAATTTAGATAGATTCATTTTACTAAAGATTTGGAAGATATATATTTTAGACACAAAAATAAAAAAGATAATAAACCTTATATACATAAATTAATTATAAAATTTATGGATAAAAATAAAATAAAAAAACTAATTCCAAAAATATTTATAGAAATTTATAGAAATTTAAATATTAAAAGAATTAGAAAACAAAATTCCAAAAAATCTGTTAAGCAAGTATTTCAAGAAACATATCTTAAAAATAAATGGGGTGGAGAATCTGGGGAATTTTATTCAGGACCAGGATCAAATGAGACAGTTAGTAAGGAATATATAGATGTTATCAAGAATTATATTAAAAAATTAAAATTAAAAATTATAGATTTGGGATGTGGAGATTTTAGAGTTAGTAAAAATTTGATCTCTGAAAATGTAGATTACATTGGAGTAGATATTGTACCTGAATTGATACAAAGAAACAATCTTAAATTTTCCGCAAAAAACGTAAAGTTTGAGTGTTTAGATATAATAAAAGATGAACTTCCAGAAGGAGATATGTGTATAGTACGGCAAGTTTTACAGCATCTATCAAACAATCAAATACAAAAAGTTATCAAAAAGTTATCAAAATACAAATATGTCTTCATTGTAGAACATTACCCATTTAACGAGGAAAACTCTCTGCCAAACAAAGATAAGCCACACGGGCAAGATACACGTCTGACAGATAATTCAGCTGTTTATTTAGATAAGTTTCCATTTAATATAAAAAATATAGAAGAGATTCTGGTTACAAAAATTTCAAAAGAAGAAGGAAAAATTAAAACTTTTATAATTAGAAATTAATTCAACTTTCTCCACATTTAAAAACATTCTCACAACATCAAAAACCCAATCAAAATAAATAATATCTGGAATGCGTGAATTAAATATGTAACTTTCTTCTCCGTCGCTCGTCCAAATTTATTCAAAATCTTAATCGCTAAATGCTCAAGCCCATAAACTTTTTTGTAAGGCATTTTCAAATTTCCATTTTTGTCAGGCACTCCAAATGAATGCTTCTTCAATCCTCCTCGTAATTTTAAAATAATCTCAAAGAAATAAGGAATAAAAACCACCAAAGCAATCTTTTCAAAATTCCCCAAAATCGCCATCCCAGCAATTAATGCTCCGACGGGATAAGTCATGGTATCCCCAGGGAAAATACTGGCAGGAAACTTATTATAAAAATAGAAGCCAATCAATGAAACAACCATGCAAAGCCCGACGATTGCAAGCCATGGCGAACCTGTAACAAACGCAACATAAGATAAAAAGCTAACAATCAAAATTCCCTGTCCCGCTTCAAGTCCATTAAACCCTGCCAAAAAATTGTAAGTTGTCATCGCCCCTGCAACCCCCAAAGGGATTAAAACCAAAGGATACAAAATTCCAAAATTAATTGCCCCCACAAAAGGCAAATTCATTGCATGAGTTCCAGCATTAATCACCACTAAAGGAATCGACGCTACTAATCCAAGAACCACCCTTAGATTATTTGAAAGCCCGTGATTTTTCCACCCCAATAAATCATCCGTAAGTCCGACAATTCCAGCTATAAGTATAACACTTAGTAACGAGAAAATCTCCAATGCTCTGACAGTTCCTCCAAAAACAAAAGTCTTCAACGCAACATAAAACAAAACTCCAAGGACAAAACCCATAACAACACAAAGTCCTCCCGATGAAGCAACATTCTTAGGATGACCGAACTTATTCATATCTTCCCATAACAATCCAACACCCTTACACTTACGAATCCATTGAGGCAAAACCATTAAAGATACAAAGAAGCTAATAAATACAGAAATTAACAATAACCAATCCATAAAATAATCTATAAACTATTACTTAAAAAAGTATCTAATAAAACAACACAGGAGTCAAATAAACTTCCATTAGTCCAGCCACAACCAGAATCATAATAGCAATAATTACTAACAACAAAGAATCCTGTAAAATCTTCCAAGTTTCTTCTCCTTGCAAATCCTTACGAATAACTGCAACAGAGACAATTCCTCCAGCCAAAGCCCCCACAAAATAAGCGCTAATCTCCGGAATTCCATGAACCATATATCTTAATAATCCGCTAGGCAAATTAGTCAAACTTCCCTTCGCAAAAATCCCAATCGCCGCCCCTATCACCGACGCATTCCATACAAGAATAAATATTGCTCCTGCACCGAAAACAAGTGAGAATAAAATAGTGAAAATTAAAACATAAATATTATTTGAAAAAATTGCGGAAAAATGATACATCCCTGTAGCAGCCCCAGTCCCTATAGGAACCCCATAATTTTCAATACATTTAGAATAATGCAACGGACTATTAATCGCACAAAAAGTTTTTATCTGAAAATTAAAATTCTGTCCAGCAGAATCAGGTAGTACAATATACCATACAGAAAACGCAACGACAAATCCCATAAACATCCACATCAGAGCATAAAGTGCCTTAGAATGTTCCTTAATCAGTCTACCAGAATCATCAATCTCAATATCTTTTCCCTCCTCGAGCTTAATTATATAATACATAAAAGGCAAACAACACATCACAGTAAAAATAACCATCAAAAGTCCAGAGCCCTCTCCTAAAACAGAATCCTTATTAAAAACACCCCAAACCAAAAGAAACGAAACTGAAGCATAAAATAACCCTACAAAAAACATTTCCCAAGGACGCCTCTCTGCCCGCTTTGGTTTCATAAACATTTCTATCATAACAACACCTTTAATAGAAATGATTTTGATACAACATCTTGTTTATGTAGCACCTCAATCATTTTCCATTCTCCTCAAATTTAAATAAACATCAAAGTATTTTAACATTTCTATCATCTCATTAATTAAACAATTTTAGTTTATATAATATTCGACAAACTTTTATACTTAAACCTACTGCTAATCCTATGAATAATAAATCAAATACCTCTTTTAAAAAAATACTCTCAGATATAAAATCTGTAAAAATTCAAGGTGCAGAAAACGTCGCGAAGGCAGGAATCAATGCGTTCTTGTTAGAACCCTCTAAGGAATCAGCAAAAAAAATTCTTAAAATAAGACCTACCGAACCGCTAATGCAAAACGCAATAAAATCCCTCTTAAAATATAAACAACCAAAATCAAATGCAAAAAAATTTCTCAATGATTTAAAAAAATCCCATGAAAAAATTTCAAAGTATGGGGCAAAGCTAATCAAAAACGACATGAATGTTTACACACATTGCCATTCATCGACGGTAATTGATATTCTAAAATATGCAAAGAAAAAACAAAACAAAAAATTTGTAGTCTACACAACAGAAGTAGAACCACTTCTCCAAGGACGAATGACTGCAAAAGATTTAGCAAAATCAAACATCAAAGTGATAATAGCTCCAGACCTAGCTGCAGAACAATCACTAAAAAAATGCGACATATTTCTATTCGGTGCAGACGCCTTCACAAAAACAGAACTAGCCAATAAAATTGGGACAAGCACCTTAGTAAAATTATCCAAGTTACATAGAATCCCTAGATACTCTTGCGGAGTCTCATTAAAATTTACGAAGAGTATTAAAATTGAAAAACGTCCATCACAAGAAGTCTGGAATAATCGTGAAGAAAAAATAGAAGTCATCAATCCGGCATTTGATAAAACAAAATTAAAAATGCTGTCTGGAATAATCAGCGAATTCGGAATTTTAAACTATAAACAATTTGTGAAAAAAGCAAAAGAGAAACTGAATAAGATTTAATGAACCTTCAAAAATAGCGCCATCTAACTTCAATACCTAGAAAGGAATAAGTTAATAAATATTATTTTCTTTTAGACTTAATGAATAAAATAAATTTAGCCGACTTTAAGAAAAACTATGAAGCTTCTGGAAATTTTAGGTTCCTATTAGTTGATATCCTTAGGAATATGACAAGGGAAACTGATTTATTTACTGTAATAAAGGAAAATAAGATTCATCATTATGTTGGGAAAACTGCCTTAAAAGATTTTTTTAATAGAATTCCAATCCTTTGCTCAGATAATCTTAAATTTTCTAAATTTGTCGAAGACTCTGAAAAAAGTTGGAGAAAGGTAGTTGATGAATTTAATAAACTTAAAAGAAAAGAAGACTTAGAAAATATTCAAAGTTTTCTTAAAGTTCTAAAAAAGTTTTTGTATTTTTATGTTATTATTGATTTTGATGCTTCAAGTGCAGATGAGGAAAAATTAAAATCTAAAAAACCTTTGGTTTATGAAAATTATAAAAAAATTGGTCAATTGAAAAACAATCTTAGAAAAAAAGTAAATAAAGCAGTTCTTACGGAAGGTAATTATTTTATTCAGACAATTAAAATTTTAGCTGAAAAAACTAATATTAAATTTTCTGAAATTGTTTATTACAAAGAGAGTGAACTAAATGATTTGATTCTAAAATTGATTTACGTTTCAAGGGAAGAAATTAAAAAAAGGCAAGAAGGTTTTGGAGTAGCCAGTTACAAAAATCAAATTTACTATTTGTTTGAAGAAGAACTAAATCAAATTTTAAATAATTCATCAGACAAGGAAGAGATCAGAGGTGATGTAGCTTGTACGGCGAAAGAGAATATAATTGGAAGAGTTAAAAAATTTGATTTGAACTTTGATAATATTGAGTCGCAGATTGTACAATTTATTGAAAAAATAAAAAATGTTGAGGAACCTATTGTTTTAGTTGTTAAGGCAACCACCCCTGAAATGATGTTAATATTTGGAAAAATTTCTGCGATTGTTACAGACTACGGAGGTATGAATACCCATGCCGCGATAATTTCAAGGGAGATGAATATTCCATGTATTGTTGGAACGGAAATTGCTAGCGAGATTTTAGATGATGATGATTTAGTAGAAGTTGATACAGAGAAAGGAATTGTTAAAAAGGTTAATTAAATACCTTGTGTTATTAAATTCTCAATAGCTTTCTGAGTATCGTGAATAACTTTTTTTATCCCTTTTTTATAATTTGCTTCAAACTCTTTCAGACTATTAGGAGAATTGTCAAATATGATTTCATCTCCAGGTTTTCCACTAGCCATTGAACTTAGTATCTCAATAATTGGAGATTGACCCGGGCTTGAATATAATCCTGCCACCTTTTCATAACAATAACTATCAACCGGGCAAATGGCTACAACATCATCTCTGTGAACTGTCTGATTCTGAGATTTTTTTAAAGGATCATGGAAACCAAGTTCCATAAGTGTTTTTTTTCTTTGTTCTAATTCTCTTGCAACAAAATAATTCACAATTTCTTTTTTGATTCTTTGGAATTCTTTCCCCTCACTCTGCTCAGATAAATTCCTTATCAAATTTGTTGTTTGTAAGTTTAGGTAACCTATTTTGTCTCCCACCTTCAGAGCATCCTGAAATTCAGAAAGGGTATAATCTGTATGAGTTATTTTATCAACAGATACTCCGCTAGAAATGACACCATACTCCGCAGAAGCTCCGAAATCCTGTAAAAACCTTTTTGCCACAGATTCTGCAACGGGAGACCTACTAATATTACACTTGCATACAATCTCTATAAGTTTCTTTGCCATATTTTATGATAGAAAAAAGATTATTTAAATCTTTCTATTATTTACTACTAAATAGTTAATATAAATTAATTTGCTTAACAAGAATTACCAACCTTTAAGGTAACAATGCACTTTTGTGAAAACTTCTAAAAATGCAAACTCATTAATTTTTAACTTGCAAAAGCCAAATTGCACAATCCAGCTTTTCCACAAAGGAGAAAGGGAAATCAGAGAAATTGTAGAAAAAATAAAGGAGTTGTTTAAAGAAGATTCTATAGAAATTAATGTTTTACAGATAGGAGAAGACGAAGAGAATATTAGGTCATTACCATTTTTGTGATAAATTAATAAGGAAATTTCGCATTGAAGTGTTAAACGAAGATATCAAAATAAAAATTCGCAGTTTACCAATATTATGGGATTGAAAATTAAAGTAAACAAAAAATCTCTAATGAACATCCAAAACTTTTCTTAATACCATAGAAGAAACAACACTGAACCCTAAATAATACCAAAACCACCCTGCAATTAAAGGAACTTCTCCACCATTATACATTCCACTTAACCAATTAAACAAAATTAAGAATGGAATAATCGTCACGAACATAGGCTTCATCGAAGACTTCATCATCACACCAGTCAAATTCAACATTTCAAGATTCAATTCCTTCAATATATTTTCTTCCTTACAACCCTTCAACTCTTTCTGAATCTCCTTCTGTCTCGTCCTTAAACTCTTCATGTGATCCTGATTTGTTAACCATTTTTGAACAAGAGTTGAAACCAACGTAACCAAAAACGAAACTATTGCCAAAGAAATATATGGATAAATATTCACCATCTCTGTTAAATTCATATCATACATTATCAATTTTTCTTTTTAAATTTATGCACGCAAAAAAATCCTTAGGACTTTTTGAGCAAGTGAGCGACGACTCACTTAACAATTTAGCTCTAAAAATTTATGCTCCAAAAAATCCCTTCAATGCAGGATTCATATCAACTGCATGTTGTTGTGCAATATTCTGATATAACTGATAAAGAATCATAACTGCTAAAAGGATTGCAGTCCCCCCAACCAAAGCTCCAAATAAATTCGCAACCGACGCCAACAAACCAATCGCCGCACCACCCATAACCGTCAACGGAGTTACATATCTCTTTAAAATAGATTCCAGAACCCTCTCATCTTTCCTGAATCCAGGAATACTCATCCCAGAACTCATAATTTTCTTCGCCTGACTCCGAGCATCCTGACCTGAAGTGCTAACCCAGAAAAATGCAAACAATACAGAAAATAAAACATAAAATAAAACATGACCTACAGATTGAAGCGCGTAAATCCATCTAAAACTACCTTTAATAATAGTTTCTAAAAGAGGTGTAGAATGAATCCAATAAGCCAACCCGGAAATAGGAATACCATTAGAACCAAAACCTCCGAGGAAAGTTGCATAGCCTAACCAGTTTTGTATTAATGATGCGAACAACTTGATATTTGCTTCCAATGCAGAAACCAAAATTACAGGAATAACTCCTACATAGAAAAACTGTAAAGGCCATTTAACCGAATGACCTCTAATCCTGTCGAATGCTAAAGGAATTTCAACCTTCAAACTTTGAGCAAAAACAACTGCCAAAAACAAAGCTGCTGTAACAAGAATCGGAAAAATTGCCCAAGCTGCTCCAGCCCCATCTCCTGCAATCACCGACGCTATTAATGCCCAAACCTTGCCTGAAGCCTCAAAATCTCCTTGAATCCCAATGAATTGAAATAACTGAGTAAACAATCTCCAACCTATACCTGCCGCAATAAATAATGAAACTCCGCTACCGAAACCCCATTTCTGAATAACCTCATCCATAAAAACAATCAAGAATCCACCAAGGCATAACTGCAAAATCACAAGCCCTTCAAGTCCAGAATTTGCCTGAATACCCTTCATCAAAACATAAACCAACGCCTCGAAAATAACAAAAGCGAAAACCAAAAGTTTTTGTATCGCTTGAAAAAATTTCTTACCTTCAGTAGTATTCGTATCAATATTCAAAATTTGCGCACCATTAAGCAACTGCAAAATAATAGAAGCCATAACAATAGGACCAATACCCAACGAAATAATCGAACCAAACGAAGTCCCCAACAAAATAGCTAAATACTCAAACTGCGAAAGCGAACCCTCGGCAATCCCAAACAAAGGAATATTAGCTAATATAAAAAACGCAACAAGAATCACCAACGTCCACTTAAGTTTAACATCAAAACTAACTTTCTTCTCCGTCGGACCTCGAACCTCAGGAAGATTATGTAATAAATCTCTTAAAGCCATGTTTTATGAAGAGGGATTTTGGTTTTTAAAGTTTTGTAGATTATTCTTTTTTATCTTTAACTTTCTCACTCTTAACTTCTTTCTTAGAATATTGCTTAACATCTTTTTCAATTTTCTTAACCAAAACAATCTTCCCGCCAGCCTTTTCCATTTTCTCAATTGCCGAAGTAGTCGCGTTCAAAGCTTTAATCTCTGCATTAAATCCTTCACCATTCCCAAGAATTTTATGCTTAGAAAAATTAATTTTATCCCCAACTTTCTTGAAAAAATTATCCTTAATATCTTTCAAATTAATTTTCTCATACTTTATTCTTTTAGTGCCTCTTGAAGTTGCACCTTGTTTCCCAAAATACTTCCCTTTCTCATCCGAATCCCTAGCGGCTTGCTTCTTATGATCTGCCTTCTTACCTGTCCCTGCCATTCCAAATCCACCCTTATTACCATGCCCTTTGTGTTTCTGTCTAAAGCCCCATCCAACAGTTCGAGCCCCTCGAATCCGCGAATTCTTTTTCCTTTTGTGTGTCTTCATAACATTCGCCCCACAAGTTTAACAATATCATCATGCTTACCTAAAATTCCTATCGGAGATGCAACCTTCGAACTTTTCTTAAATCCTCCTCGTGGGGGATGCAAAAAATAAACACCTTCATCATCTTCCCTAGCCACCTTCAACTCTTCAATAAAAGCATCCTCAACTTTTCCATAAGCAACCATATGAGCAACAGCATTAACCATTCCCATTTTTACAGCGTCATCCTCTTCAACCAAAATACAAGTAAACTTTTTATTCAACTTTAGTCTCTTCAAAGTCTCATTATCTTTCTTCTTGTTCTTAACCTGTCCTGCAATCCTTACAACCAATATCATAATTTAACATCTCCCAATTTATTCAAAGCATTCATACAGGCCTTTGCAGTATTAAACGTCGTCCTAGTCTTCCCCAAACATTTACTATAAACATCTTTTATTCCAACAGCCATAAGAATCTTTTTCATCTCATTTCCTATAACTAAACCAGTTCCCTGTGGAGCAGGCATTAACTTAACACTAACCGAAGAACATTTGCCTTCAACAGCAATAGGAATGCTGTGTTCCTCATCACACGAACAATCATAACTAGCACACCCTCGAAGAACTTTAACAATATTCAACTTAGCATTTCTAAGTGCTTTCTCCTTTGCAGGTAACGTCTCAGAGGCTCGACCATATCCTAGTCCGACATACCCATGACCATCACCAACTACAGCCATAACACCAAAAGTCAAAACATTACCTTCCTTAGTTTTTTTCTGAGTCTGTCTAAAAGCCCTTCGCTTTCCACCACCAAACTTCCCTTTCGCTTGACCAATAAACAAACTATCTGTTTTCAAATTTTTAATTAACAAATCAACAATCTCAGGTTCCATAATTTTTTGACCACTAGAAAAAATCTCATCAATATCTTTAATCTTCCCTGTACGAACAGCTTTACCTAACTCGGTCCTAGGAACCCAATTATCTAATTTCTCCTGAGCCTCACGGGCAAACCTATCTTTCCAATCTTCTCTCTTAAAACCTACACGACCTTCTTCTTCCTTAAAAGATTTATCAGCTTCCTTAGAAATCTCATCTTCCTTTTTCTTTTCCTTTACTTCAACTTTTTCAGTCATTTCATTTAATTGTTCTTCAGGAGTTATTTCTTTCTCCATTTCTTTTTCAATAATTTCCTCAGCCTGAATTTCTTTCTTATCCTCACTAGTTATTGCCATCTTATTTCAATTCCTCCTTTTTAACCGCCGATGAAGATACATTTTTGTGAACCTTAGCAATCATTTCCTTCAACTCACCCTTTAAGTGTTCCCCATTCAATCTTCCTTCCGACGGAAAAACCTTTTCATTTGCAGAAATATCTAAGCCACCCTCGACCAAACCCTTAACAACAGCAAAAACTCTCGAACCTGCAATCGTCCTAGCCATCCCTAAATCTACAATATATTTTCCACCCTTAAGTTTCTTAGCCAAAAGCAAACCAGTTAGATATCCTGCAGGAATAGATTTCAAACTTCCACCCTTCTTAACATCCCAACCATTTTTCAAAAGTTCCTTAGATGTAATTGTAGCAGTAACTTTGTCTTTTGCTTCCTCGCTCTCGACAGCTTGAAGAATAAAATATTTATTCGTCCTTCGCACAACTATCCTCGGAATTCCCGACGTCAACAAAGTTAACCTAGTTTTATAATCCGTCCGATTTTCTTTTCTTCTTCGCTTTATTGTTCGTTTACTCATATTATTATAATCCCTCCAAACTTTCCTTTAACTGTCTTTTGCTTCTAAACTTTCGTGCACGAATTTGTCTTCTAATCTCTCCTTTCTTCTCTTTATCAATAGAACCAATCCGGAAAAGCCCTCTAACAAACTTCCTTAATTTCCTCGTAATAATCACATATTCTGCCTTTCGAGTATTAATCTTTTTCTTAACCTTACCTACACGTCTCCGATTTTTTCTCTTAACCAATTTCTTTCGACCGCTAACTTCCTTAATCTGAATAGCTCCAACTTTATGAAGGTCCAAAATATCCATTCGAGTAATTGCTTCCTTAATTTCTGGTAAATGGTTTTTTATAAAAACGATTCTATTCTTTCCAACCTTCAAAACTTTCGCAGCCAATTCCTTCTTTTTTGTCAAGTTCATTTTTTCTCTCCAACAGCATTAACCCTATATTTATTTAACACTTTAATTTTCATCTCTTCTGCCTTTGCAATAATCGTCTCTCGTTTTTTCTTCCCGATAGAACCTATAATAATTCCTATACCCTTCTTTAAAGAATTTAACATGTTCAAATTTTCTACTCTAACAGCCTCGACTCCACCAACAAAACCTTTAGTTTCACCTTCTGCACCCCAACCAATCTTAGGTCTTTGAGGATGCCCCTTTCGATTCAATCTAAGTTTATTATGTCTACCCTTAGCACCTCTCCACTTCCTAGCTTTTTTTACAGTTTTACCTAGCTTAATGTGTTTGTGCCAATCAGTTCTCAAAAACTTCGGCTTACTTCTCTTCGTAGTTTTATCTCCTTCGACCATTATATTTTCCTCCCCGGCTTTTCAGTTATAAATATCCCGTCCTGAAAAATTCTTCGATCTCTCCCAGTTAATCTAGTTGCCTTCTCCAAATTAGCTGCAGTTTGTCCCGCAGCCTCGATATCACAAGAGGAAACAGTAATATTACTTCCCTTAATATCTACACTAACTTTAGGTAAAATTTTCGAAACTCGCTTCACAGTCTCACCAAGGAAAGACTTAATGATAATTTCATCACCCTCTTGCTTAACATTCATAGGAAAGTGAATATTACAAATTTCTAAATTATAAACAAAATCTTCTTCAATACCTTTAATCATATTTTTAATACATGCCCAAATAGTTCCAATCATCTTAGATTCTCTTCGAGTTGCACCCTTAGCCGAAATTGTAACCTTATTATCTGAAACTTCAAGTAAAACCTTTCCAATATCAAATTTTTTAACAAGCTCATTTCCCTTACCCTTAACAATTACCTCATTACCATTAATCACAACCTCAACTTCCTGAGGAAACTCAATAACTCTCGATAAATCCTTATTCATTTTCTACCTCCGAAGTAAGACAAATGAATCTATGAAACATTTGCAATGTTACTTTATTCATCTTAATAGAAATAAGCAATAACGCTTCCTCCAATTTTATTAGCAATAGCTTCCTTGTGATCCATTAAACCTTTATTCGTAGAAATTATTAAACTCCCGAAATTTCTCGAAGGTAAGAATCGTCGAAGATACTTATCAATACTACCAATACTAACATAATATCTCGGTTTAACCGCCCGACATTCATTAAGTTTGATAATTTTAACAGTAACCGTCTTAGCTTCTTCATTAACTTCATAACTAATATGACCTTTAGCACCCATTATTTCAAAAAGATTAATCAAAACCTTAGAGTACTTTCTAATCGTAAGCTCTCGCTTTCCTATTCTTCCTGCATTCATTATTTGGTTTAATCCATCTGCTACTATATCTTGTGACATTTTTTACTCCTAACTATATTTCTTGAAACCAAGTTCAACTGCCAACTCTCTGAAACAGTGTCGGCACAAATTTAGATTATA
>JAGLIS010000039.1 GCA_023142835.1 Candidatus Pacearchaeota archaeon
TGCTTAGTTATTTTTCTCCAATCACTCGCTGTCATAAAAATTTCCTCCCATTTTTATGAATAATAATCTATGATTAACTTTCATCTTCAGTAACCTTTACTTGCTTTCGCAAAATAGTTGTATTAAATTTAGTTATAAGATAATTTTCAATTTCTTCTCGTGTAACTGTTAGTCGATGCGACTTTCCTCTTTTAACCTTTTTCCTTTCAACAGATTTTCCAGCTCTAGAAAAAACAACAGTAACCTCAAAACCTAAAATTCCAACTTCTCTAATATACTTAACTCCGGGAATTTCAATATATTCATGAATTCCAAATGAAAAACAATTATTCTGAATTTGTTTTTCTTTCAAAGTGTTATCAATCGCTGGAAGCAATTTTTCAACCATCATAATTGCGTCCTTACCTCGAAGAGTAACTTTAGTTCCAACTTCCAATCCTGGTCGAACACTCCATGTAGGAATTCTCTTAGTTGCTTTAACCCTAATTGCTTTTCTTCCACTAAGGTTCTCGAGCAAAATAACTCCCCTATCCAATTTTTCATCAACTCCGCCAATATTCAAAATTACTTTCTCTAATTTAACTTCCTTCATTTTATTTATGCCCTTCAAGGGTACACTCGGTGCCATTATTCAATCACCAAAATAGTCTTGTAAGGTAAACTTACAGTCCTATCTTCCAATTTAATAATATAATCTCGTCCTCGAACTAATTCCTTAAACCCACTAAGCTCGCCCTTCTCACCCGCGTGTTTCCCAGCGATAATTTCTATCTTAGCACCCTCCTTTAATGGGAGAATCTTTTCAATCTTATCTTCCTTAGTATTAAGAACAATAGAATCTCCAACCGAAAACTTTTCTTTCGTTAAAAAATTCTGACCATCATCTAGATTCATCTGTACATTATCAACTCCAAGAATTTTCTTCCCTATAATTTTAACAATTTTACGCTCCGCATCTTTAGCTGAAATTTCCGCCAAACTAAATTTCCTATTAACAATCTCCAATCTATAATTCAAATTTGCTTTCTCGGGGTCAACAGAGTCATCCCTTGGGGAAAGATTAAGTGTATCAAAAACCTGCACAGGAAAATTCACATCTCTTCGAATATGATTATTAACTTTAACCATCTTGTTCAAAGTCATATAATTTGCTTCCTTCCGAGTCTTAACAATCTTCAGAACATCTCTAAGCAAGAACAAAAGAGAGATACCCTTATTAGTAGCATGGCTTGGCACAGCTACGAATCTTTTTCTCTTTCCCTTACGTGGAACTGGCCACGTTGTTGGCATTTGTGTTTTCTTTATGTGCATTTTATTTCTTAACCTCAGTTTTAGTTTCTTTAACTTTAATTTTAGGAGCTACTTCTTTTTGTACATTTTCAGTTTTGGGACCCGCAGGGTCATGCCCAGTTGGGGCTTTAATCTCTTTCTCAACAATCTTCTTTATAGATTTTAATCGTTTCCTATCTTCCGTATTTAAAATAATAATCTTTACATTCGAAGGGTGAAACCAAGTCTCCAATTTTTTCCCACCTGCCGTAGTTCTCTGAATACCCTCAACTTGAATCCTAGTTCGATTAACATCAACAATCCCAACCTTGCCTTGCTTCCTCTTGAATTTACCCCTCATAATCTTAACCTCATCACCCTTTCTAACCTCAATATTTCTTCGACCATACTTCTCTCGGAGAGCTTTATCCAATGTAGCTCCCATAAAAGTTTTTTTAATATGATTCGGCGCATTCGCTCTGAATTTCACCTGCTTCCGAGGCTGTTTACTCGAATTCCATGATTTGTTAAATTCTGATTTCAT
>JAGLIS010000004.1 GCA_023142835.1 Candidatus Pacearchaeota archaeon
CCTGCAGTTAAATTTCCTGCTTTTGATAAAATAAAGTATATTTTTGCTTCATTATGTGTTAAACCTATTTCTTCTAAACTTCCTAATTCCATAAATCAACAATGTAGAACTTATTTATAAGTGTTGTCCTTTTTAGGACTACATATATTTAATAACAGTTACTATTAGTAAGTAGTATGTATAATGCAAGAAAATTTTATAAGTTAGATGATTCGGCACAAGGTCAGAAAAATTATGCTGAAGAAATCTTATTGGAAAGTTTATTAAAATATGATTTTGAATCAATTTTTGAAGTTGGTTGTGGAGATGGCCACTTTTTAAGAAATTTTCCTAGAAAGCTAAGGAAGGGTGTTGAAATATCTAAGAAGATGATAGATCAAGCAGGAGAAGATGTTAGTAAGTTTATCTTAGAGGGAGATATAACTGATTTTCAAATTTCAAAAAACTTAGATTGTAGGTTTGACTGTATAGTAGCACATTATGTGTTTACTGAACTAACTCGGAATGAATTAAGTTCTACATTTTCTAATGTTAAAAAATTGTTGCGTCCAGAAGGACATTTATATTTTACAATTACTGATCCTAGATATAGGGCAGACGGAAAGGAATATGATGGTTATAAGATAGTTTTTGAAGAACCTTTTTCTTTAGAAAAGTGTGATATTCCATTTAAAGTTTTGTTAAGAGAAGAAAATGGAAATTATGTAGATGTTGGAATCAGAGATTATCATAATTCTTTAAAAATTTATGATCAGTTGTTGATTAAAGCAGGATTCAGTAATCTTATTAAGACGGAGATTAAGAGGCCTAATGATCTAGAAAGTTTTGCTGTTCTCTATGAAGTAAGGTAACTTAAGTCAGGACATATGTCTTGACCTAATATAAATACGATGAAGGAAGAATTTTTTAACAAGTTGAGAGAGAAAATATTTCCGTATTTTGAAGGAACTAATCCTTGTCACGATATGGATCATATAGATAGAGTTTTAAGTCTGGCTTTAACTATTGGAGAAAAAGAAAATGCTGATTTGGAAATTTTGAAAGTTGCTGTCTTGTTACATGATATTGCGAGAAAAGAACAGGATGAATTTAAAGGGGAAATATGTCATGCCGAAAGAGGTTGTGAATTGGCTCGTGAAATTTTGAAAGAGCTTGGTTATTCAGGAGGTAAAATTGAAAAAGTTATTCATTGTATCAAGACTCATAGATTTAAGAATGGGGATGTTCCTAAGAGTATCGAAGCTAAAATTTTGTATGACGCTGATAAGCTGGATAGCATCGGTGGAATTGGAATTTTAAGGGTAGCTTCTTTTTCGGGATATATTGGTTCGGTAGTTCATAATCCTAGTGTTGATATTGAGAAAACTAAAGCTTACTCTAAGGATGATTCGGCATATCGAGAATTTTTAGTGAAGCTTGTCCGAGTTAAAGATAAAATGTTCACCGATGAGGGCAAGAGGATTGCGAAGGGGAGGCATAAATTTATGGCCGAATTTTTTGATAGGTTAAATAAGGAGGTTAAAGGAGAGTTGTGATGGTGTCCTGACCCAATACATAGTTTATTTGAACACCAAACTTTAAAAACTCAAATTTCTAATCTACACGCATATAAATCACTAAAAAAATAGTTTTTAGCTTGAAATTAAAAATGAAAAATTTATGTAAAGGAGAATATTAAATGGCGAATATATTGTATATTGCAAAAAATAATGAAGTTAGTAATATACTGAATCGAAAGTTGGAAAAGGAAAATAACTTTAAATGGGCAACAAATATAGAGAATGCTTATGATACTTATAGGGTTCACAAACCTTTGATTGAAACAATCATAACAGATTTACCTATGGAACCTAGTTATTTTAATTTAGTTAATAATGGTGAAAAATTATTGGAGATATCAACTCCAAGGGGATTATATTCAGGGTGGGCATTTTTATATGCAAATGACCTTTTGAGTGAGAAGTATTGGAATAATGACTCAAAAATTAAACAAATTCATATATTTAGTAGTTTTACAAGTGATTTAAAAGATGCTCTAAACAAGAGACAATTAGGTCATTCTGATGATGAATATAAATATATTGACTCTTTAAGAAAAGATAAAAAGTTATGTTTATTTTATTCATTGGATACGAATAGGTTTATAGAAACATTAAATTTATAATTTTTATTTTTATTTTTATTTTATAAGGTGGGAAACTTTAAAAACTCAAATTTCTAGTCAATATTAGGATTATAAGCTGAGGAAAGGTTTTTACCAATGACCCTCGGAAATTTACAAAATGGTTTTCAAAATAAACATAGCTCATAAAGGAAAGATATACAAAGTCGAGACTGAGGACGAAAAGTTAGTTGGAAAATTAATCGGCGATAAAATTAAAGGTGAGGAAATTTCAGAAGATTTAGCAGGATACGAAATCGAGATTACTGGAACATCTGACAAGGCAGGTTTTACTGGGATGGTGAATATCGAAGGACCAAATTTACACAGAGTCCTACTTGGCTACGGAAAAGGTATGCATAAAAAACCGAAAGGTGAAACAAAGGTTAATCGAAAACCGAAAGGATTAAGATTAAGAAAAACTGTTAGAGGAAAAGAAATATCTTTAGATACAGTTCAGATTAACATAAAAGTTTTAAAAGAAGGTTCTAAAAAATTTGATACTCTTTTTGAAAAGCCAGAAGCACCAGAAGAAGAAAAATCGGAAAAAAACTAGTTTTCTAGTTCTAGAAAATCTTATAAGTAATAGAAACTCATTTAATATATGACTTTTAAAATTTACAATACCTTATCAAAAAAGTTGGAAAATTTTAAGCCTATAGAAAAGGGGAGGGTAAAAATGTATGTTTGTGGACCTACTGTTTATGGAAGAGCACATATCGGGAACTTAAGAGCGTATATTTTTGCAGACATCCTTCGTAGAACTTTAGAATATGCAGGATATAATGTAAATCATGTAATGAATATAACTGATGTGGGACACCTAGTTTCAGATGCTGATTTTGGAGAAGATAAAATGCAGAAAGCCGCAAAAGAAAGTGGGCAAACATCATTACAAATTGCAGAAAAATGGACCGATTTATTTTTTCAGGATATAGATAAACTGAATATTAAAAGAGCAAACAAAATATGTAAGGCAACAGAACATATTAAAGAACAAATTGATTTAATAAAAAAATTAGAAGACAAAGGCTATACGTATACTACCTCTGATGGTGTTTATTTTGATACGTCAAAATTTTCTCGATACGCGGATTTTGCTAAACTCAACATCAAAGGATTAAGAGCTGGAAACAGAATCTCCATGAGGGATAAAAAAAATAAAACAGATTTTGCATTATGGAAATTTTCAAAAGAAGATGAAAAAAGAGATTTAGAATGGGATTCTCCTTGGGGAAAAGGATTTCCTGGATGGCACATCGAATGTTCAGCAATGTGTATAAAGTATCTTGGAGAAACTATAGATATACATACTGGAGGAGTAGACCATATTCCTGTTCACCATACTAACGAAATAGCTCAATCAGAATGTGCAACTGGAAAAAAATTTGTAAATTATTGGCTCCATTCAGAATTTCTATTAATGGACAGCAATAAGAAAATGAGCAAGTCGCTTAGGAATATCATTGATTTAGATATATTAGGCTCTCAAGGTATTGAACCTTTGGCTTATCGTTACCTGTGTCTAAATTCTCACTATAGAAAACAATTAGCTTATGGAAAAGAAGTATTAGAAAGTGCGGTAAATTCTTATTCTAAATTGAAAAAATATATTCTTTCTTTAAAAGATAATGGAACAAAAGTTATTCCCTTAAATAAATTAGGAAAATCTGCAAAGAATTATTTGCAGGAATTTAAGAAGGGAATATTTAACGATTTAAACACGCCTCAAGGTCTTGCTACAATGTGGGTAATGATAAAAGATGACAAATTGTCTCAAGAGGAAAAATACACACTAGCAATAGATTTTGATAATGTTCTTGCATTAGGAATAAAAGGGATGAAAAAAGAAATTATAGATATTCCCAATAAGATTATGGATTTATTTAAAAGAAGAAATGAAGCGAGGCTTACGAAAAATTGGGGAGAGTCAGATAGATTAAGAGATGAATTAGATTCTAAGGGATTCATTATTTCTGACACACCAAAAGATTCTAAAATAAGTTACAAGGATTAATTATTAAAAACATAACAATCTTTAAAAACTATCGAAGATATAACTTAGGATGGAGGCATCAGAGGTCATTAGTATTATCTCGGAATTTTTTTCTAAAGAAAGTAGCCTAATTTTAACCTTGATTTTCTTCACTGCAATAATTGTTGGTTACTCGGTATTTATCTATTACTTCTACAGATACTTAGCAAAAAAAAATCTTATCGAGCTAAACTTTGAACAATATAATCAATACAGCAATCCTACTCTCGTCAAATTTTTTGCAGTAATCTTCTATATAGCAGAATACGTCGTCCTTCTCCCGATACTAACTTCTTTCTGGTTCACAACTTTCGCAGTTTTAATTTTAGTCCTATCGGACGGAATTCCCGCCTCCGGAATCCTCTTAATCTCTGCTGCACTTGTTGCATCAGTAAGAATAACTGCATATATCAGCGAGAATCTTTCAAAAGATCTTGCAAAAATGCTCCCATTTACACTTCTAGCAATAGCAATAACAAAACCTAGCTTTTTTACAATCAGCACATTATTCTCGAGGGTTCAAGAAATTCCCCTTCTATTCTCAAACTTACCATACTACTTTCTATTTATTGTGGTCATCGAATTAACCATGCGAGTATCCGAGTTTTTAGGAAATTTATTTTCTCGTAGTGAAGAGTCAGTTGAAGAAATGATAGAGAAAACCGAGACTGAACAAGCAAAAGAAGACATGGAATAAAATTTTAAGAAGTCTTAAAAACCCTTCTTCTTACATAAATTAATGACAGAGAAATTAGATGCAACAAACTCAACTGATTCGAAAGAATCTATAATAGACATATCAAAAATAGATACTATTAATGTGGGGATAGTTGGACATATTGACCATGGAAAAACAACACTCCTCCAAAGACTCTCGGGTAAATGGGCAGATACACATTCTGAAGAATTAAAACGAGGAATCACTATTAAGCTAGGTTATGCAGATGCAATTATTTATGACGAAGATGGGGAACTTACAGTTAATAAAGATTCAAAGGGAAAACCAGTTCGTTACATAACTTTCGTAGACGCTCCGGGACACGAAATGCTCATGGCAACAATGCTTTCAGGGGCAGCAATTATGGATGCGGCAATTCTTGTCATAGCAGCAAATGAAGGAATCAAACCTCAAACACAAGAACATCTTGTTGCATTAAAAGCAAAGAAAATAAAAAAAGTAATTATAGTTCAGAATAAAATAGACCTCGTCTCAAAAGAACAAGCATTGAAAAATTATAAAGATATAAAAAATTTTGTCAAAGGAACAATAGCCGAAGATGCACCGATAATCCCTATCTCTGCACAACAAGAAGTAAACCTTGACAAAGTTTTAGAAGAATTATGCAAAATTGAAATTACTAAATCAACAGAAGAAGAACCATTATTCTTAGTTGCAAGAAGTTTTGATATTAACCTTCCTGGAACAAAAATAAAAAACCTTCACGGCGGAGTTCTTGGAGGAGCGTTAAAAAAAGGGGTTCTAAAGGTAGGGGATATAATTGAAATTAAACCAGGTTATTCTTACAAAAAACAAAATCAATATCATTATGAAACCGTTCAATCAAAAATTGTTTCAATGCGGAGAGGAGAATATCCAATAACTGAAGCAGTCCCTGGGGGGAGTTTAGCAATAGAAACCGAGCTTGATCCGAGCTTGACAAAAGCAGACTCACTCTCTGGAAGTGTAGCATCTCTCCTAGGTAATCTACCTGAAATAACCGAAACAATCACTATAAAATTCACACTCTTTGAAGAAGTCTTCGGAACAGGGAAACACGAACCAGTCCAAAACTTAAAAACTCCTGAAACATTAATGCTGAGCTTAAACACTTCGACCACTGTCGGACAACTAATTAAAATTAATAAAGACCAAGCAGAACTAACTCTAAAAATCCCAATAGTCCCACTAAAAGGAGAGTCGATTGGAATCGCACGAAATTTCAACAACCATTGGAGACTTATCGGTTTTGGTGAGATATGTTGATTTTAATAAGTAATCTAACAATCATATTTAAAAAAAGGAAACAGTTATAAAATCGGCTTCCCTTTTTTAAATATGCCCGAACAAAAAAAGAAGGTGAAGTATTCCTACGCTGGAAAAGAATCTTTAGAAGAAGTTCTTTACAGGTCTTTTCCAGACCAACTAAGACCAACTAAAAAAACAAATACTTATTTTGGAGTAATTTTTCTTTTGGTCCTCGTCATCGCATTTGTTGAATTCCCTTACGGCTCACTCGCAACAGGAGATACAGATGTAACAATTAATGTGGGATATCCTTGGCCTTTCCTTCAATTTAGTCTAACTGATATGGAAACTAGTCCATTGAAAATCGGAGGTCTGATAATTGACCTCATACTATACTTTTTCATAGCTTACTTAGCAGATGTAGCCACTAATCTCATTCTAAAAAATCCATTACTTATTTCAAAAGAGGATTTCAAAAAACGGCCAAAAGTTTTCGAAGATAAAAAAGCTAGAACAATGGCTGAGAAGCTAACGGAAAAAGTAGCGAAAAAAACATTACCTCCTAATCCAGATAATTTACAAGTACCTTCTACAGATAATTCACAAAGTCCTAATCAAACGATTCTTAAATAAATTAATCCACTTCAATATGTTCATCCGTCGGAACTCTTGTTAAATCAATAACCTTATCTTTATCACTCAACTTAATAACTCTAACTCCTTGAGTCGCCCTGCCCATTATTCGAATATTTTCAACCGGTGTCCGGATTACTATACCCTTCTCTGTCATTACAATAATATTATCTGAATTCATAACCGACTGCGACGTCACAATCTTCCCAGTCTTATCTGTAATATGCATATTAATAACTCCCTTACCTGCCCGTCCAGTCAAACGATAATCATCAATCGGACTTCTCTTTCCATAACCATTCCTAGTAATAGTTAAAACCGAAAAATTAACTTTATCCTCGATAGGCAAAACTTCTAGCGACACAACCTTATCTCCCTTAGCAAGTTTAATACCAGCGACGCCATACGAAGCTCGACCCATCGACCGAACATCTTCACTTCTAAATCTAATCGCCTGACCATTTTGCGTAACCAAAAGAACTTCTTGCTTTTCCTTCAAGGGCTTAACACTAATCAAGGTATCCTGCACTTCAACAACTTTAATCGCCTTAATTCCTCCTTTCCGCGGATTCGCAAACTGTGACAACTCAATCTTTTTAATAACACCTTTCTCCGTCGCCATCATCAAATAGTCTTCAAATTTCTTAACCGCTAGAACTGAAGTAACTTTCTCATCTTTCAACTCAAGTAAATTAATAATCGCCTTTCCTTTCGTCGACTTCGCAGAAGAAGGAACCTCGTGAGCCTTCAACCAATGCACCTTTCCCTTGTCAGTAAAAAATAACATATAATCATGCGTCGAACAAGTTAACAAATCCTTAACAAAATCCCCTTCAGTCAAATCCGAACCAATCACACCTTTACCTCCTCGTTTCTGTTCCTTATACTGTTGTAAATCCAACCGCTTGATATAGCCCTTCTCAGTAATCGTCACAACAACATCTCTCTTATCAATAAGGTCCTGTTCTTCGAATTCCTTTGTCGAACCAATAATTTTAGTCTTCCGAGTATCACCATAAGCCTCCTTCAATTCAGTCATATCTTTTTTGATAATTTCCAAAATCTCTTTTTCTCCACTAAGAATCTTATTCAACTTATCAATCAATTTATTCAAATTAGACTCTTCGCCCTTCAACTTTTCAAACTCCAAAGAAGTAATTTGATGTAACTTCATTTCCAAAATAGCTTCAGTCTGTCTATCACTTAGTTCATACCTCACCTTCAACTGACTCGCTGCATCACTCTTAGTCTTAGCAGCCCGAATCAATTTAACAACTTCATCAATATTAGACTGTGCAACCAAAAGACCTTCAACAATATGCAATCGCTCTTTCGCCTTGTGCAAATCAAACTCCTTAGTTTTTCGAATAACTTTTTGTCTATGTCCAACATAAACTTGAATATATTCTCTAAGAGTCAATAACTTCGGAACTCGGTTAACCAACGCCAACATACTTGCGTTAAAACTAATCCTCAACTGAGTATACTTATACAACCTATTCAAAGTAAATTTCGTCTCGCTACCGTTTCTCATTTCAATCACAACTCGAACTTTCCCCTTGCTGGATTCATCCCGAATATCACCAACGTCAGGCAACTTTTTATCACGAACCAAATTCGCAATCTGTTCAACCAAATTCGCCTTATTCACCTGATAAGGAACTTCAATGATAATAATTTTCACCTTGCCCTTAGCATTCTTCGGCTCTTCAACAATAGTCTTACCATCAAGAATCAACCGCCCTTTACCTTCAGTATATATTCGTCTAATCTCTCCACTAATCATCCCGCCCGTCGGAAAATCAGGTGCTTTAATCGCATCGATTAATTCCTTATCCTCACAACTAGGGTTATCTAAATAAACTGAAATCGCATCACAAGTATTATTCAAATTATG
>JAGLIS010000040.1 GCA_023142835.1 Candidatus Pacearchaeota archaeon
AAAAGTGCAACCGCATTATCACTGAAACAAACTCTCTCACCAGTATTCCTTCTCCACGGCTTTTTCTGTCTAACAAGAATTGCATCAAAAACTTCACCCTTCATTTTTGGGTCGCCTTTTCTAACAGAAACCTTAACCCAATCTCCAATCTTCGCATAACCCTGCCTACCCTTAGTAGTTTTACCATGCTTAACCGAAACAATCTTACAAATCCTAGCTCCACTATTATCACAAGCATCCAATATACTTCCAATATTCAAACTCCTAGTCGCTCGCCCACTTATTGCTTTCATAAAAATTCACCTCGGGCGTTAATTTTTCTGATTGAAAATCTTTGATTTACTTTCATAATTTAACCTCCTTAGTTAGGATAACTTTACTAACAACAAAATGAATAAATTTACTAATCGGACGAGTCTCCGCAATCTGAATCAAATCTCCTACTCCAACATTATTATTCATACAACTAGGTAATCTAGCATGAAGTTTAGTTTTCCGCTTTTCGTAACGTTCATACTTAGGCAACCTCAACATTCTTTCAAACTGAATCGTAACACGACCAGGCAATTTCTTAATAACAATTCCTTCAAAAGTCCTACCCCTCATCTTTAACTTTTGGTCTCCATGAATAGGACAAAGTCTGTCTTTACAATTGCCTTCCTTGTCTGTGTTAGCGGATGCCATCTGGGCAGAAGGTAGGGTCTGCCCCAACTTGTCTTTCCCTTGTATTTGTGAGGGTACACCCTTGGGTGCATTAATTATTTTATTATTTACCATTTTATTCATTTATATGCTCTTCATTGAAGCCCATCGAAACCAAAATTGGTTTTATGTGACCTTGGTGATTCCCTTGTAATTCGATGATGTTGTTTTTCACAGTGCCTCCACAAGCCCTTTTCATCTTGAGCTGTTTTGTGATATCTTTTATATCAACACCATCATCAAATCCACTTATTACTGTGTTAACTTTTCCGAAACGCCGCTTTTCCGTTCCAACAGTAATCTGTTGTTGTGTCTTAGCAATTTCATTACAAACACACGCCGGAGCCGGCAATCCACACTTCGGGCAAATTTCCACTTTACACTTTATTCTCCGATTTAATTAAATTATCCATTGTTAACAACCTCGCAATTTCCTTTTTAATTCTTCCCCTTTTCGTCGGGTTCTTTAACAATTCAATCTTTAAATCTACAATTTTCTTATCCGTTCCAGTAGATATATTTTCACTTACAACTTCATTTTTCTTAGTATTAATTTTTTTTACCATTATTTCTTAGCTACCTTCCTTTTCTTTTTAATTTTTTTAATAGTTTCTTCAACTTCTTCAAAAGTTGCATTCTTTTTAACTTGATTCATGAAATCTTCATCAACAGTAATTTGATCGCAAACTTTAACTCCAGGTGCCAAGATCGCAACCTTAATCCCTACAGTACCTTTCTTCGTTTGAGCAATTGACTCTGCCCTATCAACAACATTTGCAGCGTCACCAGTCTTTTTCAAATAACCAAATGCAAATCTCCAAGATTTCGCCCTATCACTAGGCAACTTTCCCGAAACTCTCAACTCAGCACCAAGAGCTCCCGAATTTTTAATCTTACTAAGTGCTCTG
This sequence comes from Candidatus Pacearchaeota archaeon, assembly GCA_023142835.1. GTDB lineage: Archaea > Nanobdellota > Nanobdellia > Pacearchaeales > GW2011-AR1 > JAGVXH01. The sequence continues at coordinate 1,611 of JAGLIS010000040.1, forward strand.
TAACTTGAAGCCTTATACTTCATTGCCCCAAATCTCTCAAGAGTTAAAGCAATATCATCAGCAACTAACTGGGCATCAAATTCAGGATGCGAAATCTCGTCAATATCAACATGAGGATTTTCCATTTTAAATTTCTTTTTCAAAACTCCAGTTAACTCATTAATTTTCTCTCCTCGTTTACCAATAATCCAACCAGGTTTATGTGTCGAAACAACAATTTTTTCTCCAACAGGAGTATACTCAATCCGAACCCTTGAAACTTTCCCCTTACCAAACATCCGCTTTACGAATTGCTTAATATTATATTCATCCTTTCTAACTTCGACAAATTTCTTTTCTTCCATTATTTTTTAGCCTCCCTATTTCTTATCTCAACATGAATATGTGTCCTTTTAGCTTTTCGTCCAGCTTTTCTATACGGTGCCGAAGCTCTGTCCGACTTAACGATTGTAATTACTGGATTCTCGATACCTGCAACAATTGCATTAGCACCAGCCTGTTTCACAATTTCAACTATTGCCTTACACGCATTTTGAGGAAACCTACCGCCTGCAAGACCTTTACCCTTTCTATGCCCGATTTCTAACCCTGCCATAGGAATAGCTCGCTTACCTTCGACAACTTCATTAAGTTTCATAATCGCAACCTCTGGACTCTTTCCACGAATAGCTTTACAAACAAAGACCGATTGTTTAGGAGAAATCTTCAAAGAAAAACCATTAGCAATAGCAACATCTTTTTTCTCAACCTTCTTTACCTTTTCTTTAACTTTCTCAACTTTCTTCTCTTCAACCTTCTCTACTTTCTTCTCAGTCTCAGCTCCAGATTCATTCTTAACTTCAGAAGATTCATCTACCTTAGGTTCTTTCTTAATCTTCTCAACATGTTTTTTAGTTTCTTCTATTTCCATTTTACTTTGCTTTCGAGACAGTCGATTTAGTTGCTCCAACACCTGCCTTTGTATGTCTAGCTATCTTTCTCGTCATTGAAAATTCTCCTAACCTATGACCCAACATCTCGTCAGTAATTATAACCTTAATGAATTCTTTCCCATTATAAACACCAATAGTCTTTCCAATCAATTGCGGAACAACAACCAACGACCGATGGTGAGTCTTAATCACTTTATTTTTTACAGTTTTATCCTCACATCTCCTAACAAACGCCTCGATGACATCATAATTTCTTAGAAGTGATCTCCTAGCTCGAGACTTAACCAACTTAGCAAACTCCCGAGTATTAAGATTTTTAAGATTCTCAACATTTTCCCCTCTGTAAAATCTGTCCTTATTTTTTGTTACTAATACACTTGCCATCTTATCGTTTCTTCCTCCCCGTTCTGCTCGGTCTCAATAAACCAACCTTCTTACCTGGAGAAGCATTTCGTTTAGCAATCTTACTCTTCGGATTCTTACCCTGCCCACTTCCAAACGGATGGTCAATCGCATTCATTTTAACCGCAGAAACTCTAGGCCACAACTTAGACTTACTTTTCACTATATAAAATTTCTTACCAGCCTTCAAGATAGGTTTATCGAGTTTCCCATCTCCAGCAGCTCGCCCAATAGTCGCCCGACAGTTAACATCAAATTTCTTAATCTTCTTAGAAGGCATCATAACTCGAACAACATTCCCTATTTTATTCATAATAGTCGCAGCATTTCCACCCGTTCTAACAAACTTTCCACCATCCTTAGAATTATGTTCAATATTAAAAACCTTAATCCCATTCTTCAAATCTCCAATCTTTGCAATATCGCCAGGTTTGCTTCCACCAACATTTATCTTCTGACCAATAAATAAAAGATTAGTAGCAAAATTTTCAAAGACTTTTCCACTAGCATTCATAAACTTAGCAATAGGTACTGAATGCCCTGGCGACGCGGTCAATTTAACAACTTCAAATTCTCCAGCCATATCACTAAGATAACCAGGTCTAACCTTCCCAGCTTTCTGTCTAACCTTATAAGTATGTCCTCCCCTTCCTCTACGCTGTTGTATAATTCTCTTTCCCATAATTACATTATTCCTAATTTAGTCGCAACATCTACTGCAGGATAATCCGTATTTAATTTAACATAAGCCAGTTTTTTATTCTTCATCGTATGAGTCCTAACCTTAGAAACCTTAACATCAAAAACAGCCTCAACTTCTTTCTTAACCATTTCCTTAGTAACTGCCCTATCAACAACAAAGACCAAAACATTATCTGCCTCAATCTGCCGAACTATCTTCTCCGTCGACTTAACCTTTTCCAAAATAACCATTTTATTTAAATCGCCCCCCAATTTCACTAACTGCATTTTCAGTATAACAAACCAATCTACCCGGCTCCCCATTTGGCGACAAATCCTTAATAGTCAAATCACTAACATTCACAACTTCAATTCCTTTTCGTTTCATTTTTTCCTCGTTCCCAATAACAAACAGTAATCCTGCATTAGACTTATATTTTCTTCCCCTCATTTTTCCAATTCCTGCTCGAACAGTTTTATGCTTCAAGACACTCTCAAATGATTCCCCAAAAATAGCTTTCATACTCACAATAAAATCTTTCGTCTTTAATTTTAAAACATCTCCATCAAAGATAAATCCAGATTCAACTTTTCTTCCATACTTTTTCTCTAAAAAATTAGAATTAATCGTCCCTGCCAAAGCAGAATTAAACGCAATCAAAAGTTCTTTCTTATTAATCTTCTTAAGCAAATTCTTCTCACTCCTTGGAGCATGAGGTCTTCGACCCCCACGAGTGCTAGCAACAGTCGCACCAATCCAATTAAAACTCGCACCATGCCTCGACATAACCTTTCGAGGAATCCGAGAAATCCCCTTACCATAAGAAGCCTTCCAATCATGCCTCTTTTTCTTTATAATTCCCGAAGCAGAATACTGAGCACCAGCACCTTCCTTAGCACCATAAGCCTGAGCGTAAACTCCTCTCTGTGCATCAAATACCCTAGCTAAAATATCTTCTCGAATCTTTACTGAAAAATTCTTAGGCAAACCTACCGAACCTTTCTCCTTCCCCGATTTATCAAATAATTTTGTTTTCATCTTATATTTTTATTCCCCATTTTAATTACAATTTTTTCAAGAAGTTCAGTTTGTTTTTTATGTTCAGTTAAGTTTTCTGTAAATGTGCAATAGACCTCACCATTATTTGCAGAATATCTTTCTTCATTATTATCATACCTTATCTCTCCATTACATTTAGGAATTTTATCACAAACAGAGTGTATCTCGCAATAAATTATATTATTATTCATAACAACTCAAGCACCTCAAACTTTTTCTTAGCTAAATATCTAGTTGGTCGAATCGCAGGAGTAATCATAAGTCCTCTTTTCTGAGGGCCTGGAATAGAACCTTTCAAAATTAAATAATCAGTCCTAACAACCCCGTAATGTTTAAATCCGCTTTTTTTATTAATATCTTTCTCAGAAATTTTTCCAACCTCTAAAATTAAATTATTATAAACAATCCTACTATGATATCCAGTCTGTCCTGCCTGGGGTGCTCTAAAAGTAACCCTACAAGGATGCCACGGTGCTAAAGAACCTGGCCGTCTCCTACCTTTCTCAGACTTATGAGATTTCAAAGCAATACCAAATCTTTTCATAGGACCTTGAGTTCCATAACCTTTCGTAACTGCCCGAACATCCACTAATTCATCTCCGAAAACTTCGCCAACAGAAATTTCTTTTCCAACCCTTTCCTTAATAAAATTCAATTTTTCCTCAACAGAACCAGAGACACCAATTTCAATAATATCTGCTTTATTCTTATCAACAACAATTTTCTTCACATTTGAATATAAAATAACTCTAACATCATCATAGTCCTCAATACCTTCCAATGTCCCAACTTTCTTAGAAACCTTCACACTCTTTTTCAAATCCTTATCATTCGAAACAACAACATCTTTCATCACCTTTCCATTTTTATAAAATCTAACCGAATAAATTTTCATTACAGGACACTCGACAACCGTCGCAGGAATAGCAATTGGTTTATTCTTCGTCAGAGAATTCTCAGTATTATCCTTTGCCCAAACTGAAATCATTCCAACCTTATATCCTACAAAACCTAAAAATCCAATTCCCTCTTTAGAAACAGGCTTCCAGTTCACACTCGGTATAACCTTTTTCGCTCGAACCCTCGGGTAGAACTGCAAACTTCCACTTCGTATTCCATTATTATCTGTCATAGTTATTCCTAATAGCCTTAACTATCTGATACCCAACAATAGCACTTGTCGTTTATCGTGACCAACCAATCACAAAATTCTCATCATCCAAACATTTAAGTTTTGGATGGAACCTAAAATTATTCAGAAATTAAGGTATTTAAAGCTTACCAATCCCTATGCAAACACATACCCTACACCAACCCCAACTATCCCTGCCAAAATCCCAAGAAAAACTTTCCTTACATCATACTTCAAATAAATAAGAGAAACAATAGCAAACAGATAAGCTATTGAACCGAATATGAAAAAAGGAATCTCCGAATAAAATAACGAAGTAAAAACCAATACAATCAATCCCAGTCCGGAATATAAATTTGACTTAAAAATAAAAAATAAAATTAAAACCACCGCTCCCGAAAAAACAAACTGATTAAAATACTCCGGAATATTGAGTAAATAAACTCTCACAAGAACCAAAAGAAAAAATGGAATACCTCCCAACGAAATCAAATCCCTTGCACCCTCACGTTTCCATGAACCCTCCATCATCAATTAAACAATACACACTATAAAATCTTTTCTACAACACATTTATAAAATAATTTTCATAACATTCTCTATGGCTATAAAAACTCCCAATATTCTCCCAGGCGAAGAAGGATACATTTCCAAAAAAGAAAAAACTATAACAAAAAATACGGAAGAAAAAAAAGTAAGAAAAATAATCCAAAAAAAGGAGATGACTATTGGGAAGATGAAGACCGGGGCAAAAGGTTATCGGATAGGCAAACCGACAACAAACCCTCGAAAAGAAAAAAAATATCCAATTTGGAGATATAGTAAAAAAATAGGAGAAATTATAGTAAAAAATAAAGACACCTCTGATGAAGAAATCAACTTAACCTTTAAACGGTTGGGAGGGATAGGAAACTACAAACATCTAATACAAGATGCGGATTTTCAACTTCAATGGGCAATTCGCGAACAAGAACTTCTTATGACTCAAGGCAATTGCAAAATCTGTAACAAAAAAATTTCCAAGACAGCGAAGCCAAATTTATATCATTACAACATGTTCCGAAAGCGAACAGACCTTTTAGGAAAAGCATCTGAAGTTCCTGAAGAAATAGTTTCAGGAAAGATAACAATAGAAGAAGGATGGGAAAAATTCAATGATATTTTAGAAGAGGGAAATAGATATTATATGTCGCTAAAAGACACAGCCTTAATTTGTCCAGCTTGTGCAAAAAACAAAGGGTTAGATAACCAATGAATAAATCATGGTTCGTTTATATTCTAGAATGTCAAGACGGATCTTTTTACACAGGAATTACAACAGATATAGAAAAGCGAATGAAAATTCATGCCGAAGGAAAAGGTAGTAAATACGTCCGTAATAAACATTTAAAAAAACTCTTAAAAACCAAAAAATGTCTTAGCAGGTCCGAAGCACAAAAAGCAGAATATCAAATTAAAAAATTAGACAAACGAGATAAATTGAATTGGTTTAATTCCTAACCTCTTGCTTCAAGTATCGGCAAATTAGCCTCTGTAGGCACGTAAATAACTTCAGTATGTCCGTCATTCAACCCCTCGACAAACTTATACTGAATATATTCTTTAGTCAAACTTTTTGAAATAATTTCATTCGCTTCAGCAATTCCACTTGCTCTAATAACCTCTGCCTCCGCTTTCAACTTCGCAGACTCTTTCAATGCTTCTGCTTCTTGAACAGCAATCTGTCTATTCCACTCAGCCTCTTTTAACTCAGCCTTACCATTCAACTCACGAGAATAAACCTTATAATTAGGAATTCCCCAAAGCAAACCTCCAAGTAAGAGCAAAATAACAATAACTCCTCCAATAATAGACCAATCAATCCTCATAAATAATCTAACCAATATTCTTATTTAAACTTTTCTTTTGGAACGAGGTTTGATTAGCGAGAGTTATGACATTTTTATCAGAATTGGATAAAATTATTTTATTAGAAATCTGGGTTGTTGATTTTTGTTTGTTTTGAAAAATGTTTTGAAGAGTTATTCTTATTTTGCTAAGAAAAAGAATTTGGGATGTAGCCTATTGACTGTTTTCTAGATTAAGTAAGTTATTTAAACTAGGCCTATTATGTTGAATTATGGAATTAATTAGGCAGTTTAAGAAACTTACAAAAAATGATGTTTCCTTAGCTGGTGGAAAAGGTGCAAGTTTAGGAGAAATGATAAATGCTGGAATCCCTGTGCCAGATGGATTTGTTGTACTAAGTGATAGTTTTGAAAGATTTATTGAGGAAACAGATATTAATGTAGGGATAGATGCTATACTTGATAATGTTAATACAGAATATATTCATATAGTAGAAGATGCTTCAGCACAAATACAAGCAATAATTCTTGGTAAAGACATGCCCCAAGATATAGAAAAAGAAATTATGAATAATTTTAAGAAATTAGGTTCTGAATTTGTAGCTGTGAGATCAAGTGCTACTTCAGAAGATAGTGCTAGTGCTGCTTGGGCAGGGCAATTAGATACCTTTCTTAATACAACTAAAGATAATGTGTTAGAGAATGTTAAGAAATGTTGGGCTTCTTTATTCACACCTAGGGCTATTTTTTATAGATTTGAACAAAAATTAAATAAGACTAAGATTTCAGTAGCTGTTGTTGTTCAAAAAATGATTAATAGTGAAGAATCAGGTATAGCTTTCTCTGTTCATCCTGTTACAAAAGATACAAATCAATTAATAATAGAGGCAGGATTGGGCTTGGGAGAGGCTATAGTTTCTGGGCAAGTTACTCCAGATAGTTATGTTGTTGATAAACAAGACAGGCATATAATTGACTTAACTATAAATGAGCAGAGTAAAGCTTTGTATAGGCGGGGTAATGATGGAGGTAATGAATGGAAAGATCTTGGTAATAAAGGAAAAGAGCAAGTTTTAACTGAAAAAGAAATTATTGAATTAAGTAAACTTATTATTAAAATAGAAAATCATTATGGTTTTCCTTGTGATATTGAATGGGCAAAAGAAAAAGGCAAGTTCCATATTACACAGAGTAGACCAATTACTACATTACAAGATAATGTTAATGGGGATGAAAGGGAGAAAAAAGGTGATCAATTAGACTTAGATGAGATCTCAAATTTACCATGGTCTAAACGATGGGAAGCCCCCTTATCCCTATTTGTTATATATACTGGTGTTGGTGGTTATTTTGAGCCAATGAAAAAAGAAATTGGTTATTCATTTACTAAAGTACTAATTGATTCTAAGGAGGGGACTTCTGGTTGCTATTTACTTGATAGTGATTCTGATGATTTTGCTAGGGTGTTAATAAAGAGATTAAAGAAGAATCCTGATGTTTTACTTGAGTGGGCACAAAAATTTAAAGATAATGGAGATATTGTTAGGGAATTATATAAAAATGAGCCTGAATGGTTTTTAAATCTCAATAACTATAATAAATTTACTCAAGATTTGTATATTTTTGGAGTATATTTAGTAACTATAACTCAGGTAGTAGATAGGCTTACAGAAAAACAATTAAAAAAATATGGGTCTGCATTAGAAGAATCAAGAAGATATACAGAGAGAATATTTTTTGATTTAGAAGATATTGTAAATAAGTTTCTTTCTTTGATTGCCGATAAGGAGGGTTATTCTCTAGGGGAAGTAAATGCTTGTTCGGTTGAAGAAATTCAAGATTATCTAAATGGTTCTAAGTTACCAAATAAAAAAGATCTCAAGAACAGACATAAAAGAAGTTCCATTTATTACTGTCCAGAGCCAATATTGTTAAATAGCGAACAGGCAGATGAACTTCTAGGTAAAATGGTTAGTAAGTCTTTTGAAGGAGATATTTTAAAGGGAACTGGAGCTTATAAAGGAAAGATCAAGGGAAAGTGCAAGGTTATCACTAGGTATAAAGGGGACGTTGAATTAAAGGAAGGGGAAGTTTTAGTAACAGGTATGACTGATCCAAGATTTGTACCTCTAATGAAAAAATCAAGAGCAATTATCACTGATGCAGGGGGTGTGCTTTGTCACGCTGCCATTATAAGCAGAGAATTGAAGATACCTTGTATCGTTGGAACCAAAGTGGCTACTCAAGTTCTAAAAGACGGTGATGATGTAGAGGTTGATGCAGACAAAGGGGTTGTTAGGATTTTAGATAAATAATTTTATTAAAAAGTTGAATAGTTAGTTTTTGTTTGTTTTAGAAAATATTTTTGAGAGTTATTCTTATTTTGCTAAGAAAAAGAATTTGGGATGTAGCCCTAAACCACAAACTCAGCTTCACTTGTCTTCTCAATTCCATCGGCATTAACATTTCTAATCACAATACCTTTTCTCTTCGCTATTTCTCTAATCTCGGCAGGCTTCAAGCTTTCAACATTCGCAGGATAAACAATATCTGTAACATTAATTGTATGGCTAACAAAAACTTCCTTAAAATCACCGACGCCAAAAAACAGCTCATCAATAATCTCTTGATTCTCAGTCTTCAAAGAACAAAAATCCACAACAGGTCCTTCATCATCCTTTCCTTTCTTCTCACTCTTAGGACCTTTCGGCTTTATCTTCAGAACAAAATTATCTCCACTAAAACTTAGAGCAAAAAAAACTCGAGGATACTTCTCCATCAAATCTAAAATCTGCGACGACTCAACATTACTTTCAATCACATGCTTTCGAACCCCTTGAAAATTACTAACCTTTTTAATCTCAAAATTAATCTCATCTCTCAAATCAGAAGTAGAAATAATAACACCCTTAATATCCACAGACCCATCAATTTTCTCCAAACATTTTCTCACCAAAAAATTAGCATATTCCGCGCCAGTTTTAATCGCCCACTTTTTCGCTTGCTTCTTTCCATCAATCAAATATTTATTTTTATACTCTCCCCGACCAAACTTCAAAAAATCAGAATGAACCTCTTCGTCAAAAACACTGTCAAAAATTTTCTTCATTACCACAATTCAAAAACATAAAAGTTCTTTATAAAACTTATGGGATTAAAAATATTTTAAATTCCTTAAATATCTTCTCAAGAATTTACCAATGTTTATAAAATCTGAATCGCTATAATACCATGGCTGATAACAAAATTCTAAAACAAGGTATTGCAGGTTTACTCATCCTAGGAATTTTTGTAATAGCTTTTCTCATCCTAAAACCGATAATCATTCCAATTATCTTCGGATTACTTTTTGGATATATGTTTAGCCCACTTTATAAAAAAATCCAAAAGCATCTCAAATGGAAAGGTCTTTCCGCATTGATTGTTATCGTCGGGTTAACACTTATAATCGTAATTCCACTTATCTACTTAGTTACTCCATTAGTCAAACAAATATTCGACACTTACGTCCTTTTGCAAAATTTTAATTTTAATAGTTTAATCCAAAGATTTATCCAAGGAGATATTGCAACATCCATAGCAATGAATTTAGATAACATTATCGGAAAATTTTTCTCAACAATATTAAATCAATTCACAGTGTTCTTAGTCAATCTCCCGTCATTCCTACTTCAATTTGCAGTATTTCTATTCGTATTCTACTTTACAATAAAAGATTTAGATCAACTGAAAGAGTACTTCTCAAATCTTTCACCCTTCTCTAAATCCACAGGGAACAAGTTTATGCAAGAGTTTCGAGGAATTACAAATGCAATTATTTTTGGCCAGATTTTAATCGGAATAATTCAAGGTCTTGCAGTAGGTATATGCTTATTTTTCTTAGGAGTCCCAAAAGTATTAGTCCTTACTTTTCTAGCGACAATAGTCTCGATAATTCCCGTCCTAGGTTCATGGCTAGTTTGGCTTCCCTTAGGAGTTTATCTCGTTGCAACAGGCAATCATTTCCAAGGAATTTTCCTATTAATCTATGGAACATTCTTCGTATCAATAATTGATAATGTTCTTCGACCATATTTTCTCTCGAAGAGTTCAAATTTACCAAGCGTATTAGGTATTGTCGGAACCATCGGAGGATTTTATTTCTTCGGAATAGCAGGCCTAATCCTTGGACCTCTAATCATGGCGTATATCCTAATCATCACCGAATTTTACCGACAAGGTAAACTAAACGAATTATTTAACAAATAGGGCTTTAGAATGAAATTAAAAATTAAAAATCTTCATTGGTCTGCTGGACGACCCGTAGCAATTCTCAACGACAAAACCGCCAAAAAGCTGAATGTCTTTGCTAACGATAGAGTTGCGATAACAAACTCAAAAACAGTTTACGCAATAGTTGATATTTTTCCAAAACTCATTAAAGAAGATCAAATAGGTTTATCAGAAGAGTTAACGAAAATTATCAAATTAAAAAACAAATCCTCTGTAAAAGTTAGCACCTCTGAACTTTCTAAAGCAACATTCTTAATAAAGAAAAAAATGCAAGGCAAGCAACTAACCGAAGAAGAACTTATTTACATTATCTCTGAAATTGTTCATAACAATTTAACCGAGGCTGAAATAGCATACTTCACCGCAGCAGAAAAACTTAACGGAATGTCTATGAAAGAGACGGTCAATCTAACAAAAGCTATGATAAAAACAGGGACTAGATTAAAATTCAAGGGAAAATATATTGCAGACAAACATTGTATTGGAGGAATCGCAGGGAATCGAACCACTCCCATTGTCGTCGCTATCTGTGCCTCGGCAGGATTAATCCTTCCAAAAACTTCCTCACGAGCAATAACTTCAGCTTCGGGAACTGCAGGTGTAATAGAAACAATCTCAAAAGTCGAACTTTCCCTCAAAGATTTAAAATCCACCGTTAAAAAAACAGGAGCGTGCTTAGCTTGGGGAGGCTCACTGGGACTCGCGCCTTCCGACGACAAAATCATCAGAGTAGAAAGATTACTTAACCTCGACGTAGAACCGCAACTCCTCGCTTCAATAATTTCTAAAAAAGTTTCGGCAGGTTCAAAATATATTATTATAGATATCCCCTATGGAAAAGGTGCAAAAATTGCAACACTTGAAAAAGCAAAAAATCTCGGAGTCAAGTTCAAAAAAATCTCAAATAGTTTCAAATTAAATCTCAAAGTAGTTTGCACAAAAGGTTCAGAACCAATCGGGAACGGATTCGGACCAACATTGGAAATGCTCGATATATTATCTGTCTTAAAAAATTCTCCTAACTCTCCTGATGATCTAAGAGAAAAATCATTATTCCTCTCGTCTGAACTTATGAAACTTTGCAAAATAAAAAATGCACGAAAAAAAGCCGAAGAAATTTTATCTTCAGGGAAAGCCTACGAAAAGTTCAAGGAAATTATAAATACTCAGAATGGAAAAAAAGATTTTGACAAAAGAGTTGAATCCCTTAAACTTGCAAAATATAAAAAAATAGTCAACGCAAAACATAGTGGGAGAATAACTGAAATCAGCAACGAAGGGATAAATTCCTTATGTCGGATTCTTGGAACTCCCGAGACAATTTCTTCAGGGGCATATCTTCACAAGCACATTGGAGAAATAAAAAAATCCGAACCGATTCTAACCCTCTATACTGAAAGTAAAACAAAGATGAAAGACGCTATAAAATTTTTAGAAGAATTTAAACCGATTAAAATCAAATAATACTCGCCTTAATTATTTTAATCTCTTGAATAGGTTTATCCCGAGCCCCTGTTGCCGCCTCGCTAATACTTTGGACAATCTCTATCCCCTCGACAATCTCTCCAAAAACAGGATGCTTTCCATCTAAAAAAGTATTATCTCCCACATTAATAAAAAATTGACTTCCTCCAGTATTCGGTCCCGAATTCGCCATAGCGATTGTACCAGGAACATTCGAATGCCCAATTCCAAACTCGTCCTCAATAGTATATCCAGGTCCACCCATTCCAGT
>JAGLIS010000041.1 GCA_023142835.1 Candidatus Pacearchaeota archaeon
TAATGGATTTTATCACTTTTCTTCCAACCAAACCTATATTTCAAAGCAGATTCACTTTTATAACGAGGCATCCAATAACAACACGCACAGTGTCTGAAATCATACATGGTTAAATTGGAATATTTTTCTCCAGCGGGAGAAACTCCGTCGCCAAATAATTTCTTAGCTGTGTTTTTAATAACTCTATTAACATTACTTGGTTTAAATGTAAATAAATAATCATGAGGTTCTAGCTTTTCATCTTGAACATATCGTTTAACCAAATCAGAAGACAGCATCAACTTAATTCTTCTGCCAAAAGTTTTACTTATTTCGTCTCTGATATGAACTTCTTTAAAATCATTATGAAAATCTGAAATTTTAATGTTGATTAATTCAGTAGGAGCTCTAACCCCAGTATCATATAGGAATGTAATCATGACTCGATATTTGAACATAGAATTATCACAGAAACTTCTAATTTGATTCTCTGTTAAGTATACCCACTTGGGCTTATCTCTTCTGACGTCTAGGTCTATAGTAATATCTTGAATAGTAATGTTTTCTTTTCGGTTTACTTTCATCCACCAATGCCAAAACGATTTGAATGCTTTCCCATAAGTATCAATTGAGGCATATATTTTTCCATCGTCTCGAGCAATTTCTCCAGTTCTGATTTTGGCAAAGAATACAATTATTTCATCCTTAGTTATTTTTGTCATATCGTCAAGTCCCAATTCAATTTTAAATCGTCTAGAGAAAAATAACATTTTCTGTCTTAAGGTATTAAGTCGAATAAAACTTCTCGGACCTTTTGTACTTCTTGAGGAAACATTTCTTCCGACTTCCATGTCTCCAACGTATCTTAAAATAATTTCAGAATTTGTTTTACTAATTCCTGGAATGCCATTTCTTACTGCTATCTTCCAAGCGTAGTATTTTTCCTTGTGTTTGTATGGATATCTCTTCATATTCTAAAGAGCAAACATTACTTATTAATCCAGAGGTTTTATATGGGTAACTTATAGGTGTCTTGCAGGTGTCGTTTAGAAGTCGGAGTATTTTTCTTCTTTTCAGAAGCCCATCAAATATGCGTTGAATGGTTCACGCCCCAACCGAGGTCAGTGGAGAGTGTCGGGATTTCATGGGTGCTTAATATCCTTGTTGTTTAGTTTAGTTATCAGCGTTGCTGTTTTCATTGGTGTTGTGTGCGATGGAAGGAATATATAAATCTTGTCGACCACTTATTTGTGACAGATGGTTGAGTTCTGATTCTAAGGATCAAACTAAAAAGATATCCCAATAAGAACCCCTAAATTCCAAAACAGAAAAATCAATAAGATCTTTATATCCCTCAGGATCCATATTAATCAAGCTGTCTGTTAGCGTCTTATCTGCACTATTAATTGCAGAGATATATTCATTCCTAAACCTTTTTGTAATTATTGTCGGAGGATATCCTTCCAAATCTAATATATGATTCATTAAAATTCTCCCAGTTCGCCCATTCCCGTCCGAGAAAGGATGAATTTTTTCGAACTTATGATGAAACAGAGTCGCTAAAACAAGTGGATTGAGTTTTGTTTTATTCTTATTATACCATGAAATTAATATTTTTATATCTGCTCGAATATACATCACTGGAGACGGTTTAAACGGTTGTCCAAAAATCTTAATTTCATGAGTCCTAAATCCCAATCTATTATCTATATTTTCAAGTAACATATCATGCAATTTAATAATGATATTTTCATCAATCTTTGGAGATTTTTCTTTTAGAAACAAGATTGTTTCTTTAGTATTTTTTAAATCGTAAACTTCTCTCAATGTTCTATCTTTTGGAATTTTATCTTTTTCGAATAATTCATTGGCTTCCTTGAGGTTAATTGTATTTCCCTCTATCGAGGTGCTATTTACAGCGAAATTCAAAATGAAATTCTCAAAAACTTCTCTTTGAGTCAGTTTGTTTAATTTCATAAACTTAGATTTATAATGAATGAGGATCGCATTTATTTCTAGTTGCTGTTCTTTAGAGAAGTATGTATTTTTTTTTACCTTTAAGATATTCGCTTTCTCTAAATATATATTTCTTTCTAGGAAGTTCTTTAGAGTTTTGTGGGATTTCCTTATTTCATTTTTATATTTTTTCTCTAAATCGTCTAATTTTATCTTCGATAAATCGTCTCCCAAATTACATAAATCTTTAGTAATTATTTTATTACCCCTTCTCTCAGATATTCGTAGAGTGTAATATTTCTTTCCACGAATTTTCTTAATATGTATATATGCCATGATAAGTGAAATATAATTGGCTATATAAATCTTCCCCTTACATCCTGTTTATATATTGTAGGGGGACGGATTACAGTGGTCAGTGGAGAGTGTCAGGATTTCATGGGTGATTAATATCCTTGCTGTTTAGTTTAGATTTTAATGATTGTGTGCTAATTTTTTTATTACAAAATGGGCAAGAGTATGTTTTTTACTTTCTTCTTTTTTCTTTGATTCGATTGTTGTTAAAATATTTTTAAGTTGTTTTATGACTTTTTCTCCAATGTCTTTTTTAATTTCAAGAGTTTTAACTTTCTCACCACAGTTCGGACAGAATCTAGAATATTCTTTCAGTTCGATTTTGCACTTTTCGCATTCCATCGATGAGTGTGCGATGGAAGGAATATATAAGTCTTGTCGACCACTTACTTGTGACAGATCGTTGGGAGAAGATTTAAATACCTGTTTTTATTGTTTTGGATATGGTAGCAAATAAAGACTTATTAAAAAATAAAAAAACTGAAAGAAATATGGGTTTAACAACAAATCAGGAAAGACTCCAAGCTATTTTAGAATATAAAAAATATAATTTCTTAAAAAGGGTAGAATTAATTAATTTAATAAAAAAACATAAGCTCTCAAAAAATCCTGAATATTTAATTAAATCGATGTTACTTAAAAAACATCTTGTCTCGATTAAGCGAAGTATTTATGTTGTTGTTCCGATATCTTCCATAAGTAAAACTCCTCCAGTTGGGGAGTTGGAAATTGTTGATAATATCTTAAAAGAGAATTATTATATTGGTTTATTCAATGCATTTAATTTGCATGGTTTCACAGAACAAATTCCAAATAAACTTTTTGTTTTCAATACTAAATACTCAGCAGATGGAAAGATTTTACATTATAAAATTAAATTTTTTAAGATTAAACCTGCGAAAATTTTTGGAGTTCAGCAAGAATATCCTCATTATTCAGACAAAGAGAGAACAATCATCGACGCTCTAGATTATTCAGAATATTTGGGAGGGGTAAGTCAAGTTCTAGACCAAATAAAAAAGATATCTTTTAAACGAAAAATACTGGTAGACTATGCTATTAGGTATGATAGCAATAAAGTAATTAAACTGATTGGATTATTAACAGGTAGCAATAAATTATTCGAACTACTTAAAAAAAAGAAAGCCTTAAGTTATTATACTACATTAAAAAATACGGGAACTAAACTGTTGGACAAAAAATGGAAATTGAGATTGATTTAAATAAAGAATTTTCAAGAATAGGTAAGAAGACAAACTTTTCTCAATTGTTAATAGAAAAGGATTATTATTTAACAAAAATTCTTCACAAAATTAGTGAGAAAAAAATAAATGACTTAGTATTTAAGGGTGGAACTTGTTTGAACAAATGTTATCTAGGGTTTTATAGATTAAGCGAAGATTTGGATTTTGTATTTAATCAGGATGTGAAGAATTTTTCAAAAAGTCAGGTAAAAAAGATATTGGATAAACTAAGAAGAGAACTTTTCGGAATTTTAGAAGAATTAGGGATGGAAACAAACAATGAATTAGGAAAGGGTTGGAAAATGATTACTTCTAAAAAAGATCCAAAAATTCTTGGTTTAGAAATCATGGCAAAATATAAATCAAACATTGATAATGCTTTTCAAACTATAAAGATAGAAATTTCTTTTAGGAATAAATTAAGAAATTTAACAAAGGAGCAACCAATTCACCATGAATTTATCAATGAGCTAGGAGAACCTTTTTTGGAAGAAAATATTAAATTAGAAGTAATTGATTTAGTAGAAAATTTTGCAGAAAAATTTAGAGCTTTAATAACTAGAGAAAATATTGCAATTAGAGATATATTTGACATCTATTTCATATTAAAAAAGGATACTCTAAATTTTGACAAAGAAACCCTCGAATTGGCTTTAATTAAAATCAATGAAACTCTTAGTTATTCTTATGAACCAAAAGACTTTGAAGAATTTATAGAAAATATCCATTCAAAAGTAGATGGTGTAAATGAAAAAGAATTAGAAGCAGTTTTAAGATCTGGCGAGGAAACAAAGATACTTGAAATGATTAAATTGATTAAGCAAAAGGTTTTGAAGTCTAAATAAATTTCTCGACATTTTTCAACCTTTTAAACTTCGCTTTTGTAATTTCAAAACATAAGCTATATGTGAAGTCTTCGTGGATTCCCCATTTGACTAGGATATTGTAGACTTCTTCCCAAAATCCGTCCTCTTTTTTTGTCAGCGTTGCTGTTTTCATTGATGGGTGTGCGATGGCGTGACTTTTTAAGTATTGTCGAGATTAGATTGATGGACGGATTATTCCTTATACAAAAACATCAAAATCGGCATCAAAGTTTTATCTCCAATAACTTTCTTCACAGCCTCGACCATCTCTTCATCAGTTCTCCCAAATATCATTTCATAAGAAAACTTAGAACGCTTTTCTTTTAATTGCTGAAATTCATTTAAGAATTCCGTCTTTAATTGCTTCTAGCATGAAGTTCTCCCTTTTCATGTATAAAATAAAAAAAGATGTATAAAAATGTAACCCCTCCCAAACAATCTTCTTAAACAAAATTTCAAATCAAACCGAGCAGTAAATTCTTTAAACTAATTCTTATTATTACCCTTATGGAAAAAAATAAAATTTGGAAAATATGCATTTGTGGAGTAATCAAAAAAGGCGATAAATATCTTATCGTAAAAAGAAAATCTGATGATCTTAACAAAGCAGGATTTTGGGAATTTCCTAGTGGAAAAGTTGACTTCGGAGAATCGTTAAATGAAGCACTATCGAGAGAATTACTTGAAGAAATTGGAAATAGTTTTTCAGAAAAAGAAACAAAATTAATTGGAACATCGGAATATACTATTGAAAAAGAGGATAATGTGAGGTATACCGTTCAGATTAATTATTTAATAGAGATTGATGAAACACCTGAAATAAAATTAAGTGAAGAACATGTTGCTTTTGAATGGGTTGATAAAGAGGACGAGAGGTTAGACGATTTTCTTAAAGAAATAATTAAGAATATAGAATAATTCTAAAGAGTAAATCTATTAATTCTTCAAAAGTTCCCAGACAAAACAATCTCTTAATTCACCGTCGATAATTTGATCTTGTTTTAGTTCCCCTGCTTTTTTAAAACCATACTTTTCAAGGAGATTATTTGATTCTATATTTGTTGCAATTACCTTAGCAGAAATTTTATTTAAGTTTTCCTTGCTAAACGCAAAATCAATAATTGACTTCAGAGCCTCGGAGACAAAACCCTTTCTTCGATAGTCTTTTCCAATCCAGTAACCAATCTTTGCCTTTTTATTAATATGATTTATATGATATAAATTCATCATTCCAATAATTTCCCCCATATATTCAATTCCTAACTCGTATGATTCTCTAATATCTTTATTAGATTCCCTAATTCTCTCTTGGATAAATTTTTGTGTAGCAGATATATTAAAAGGATTTGGAAGATAAAATGTTTTACTAATTATATCTGGAGTGTTTCCATTTTTAGACAAATCCAAAGCATCGGATTCTTTCAAGTCTCTTAATATTAGTCTTTCAGTTTTTATCGTAACCATATTAAAAAGCATTTGTTTGTCTTTTTATGTTTTTCGAAGTATAATTTTATAAGCTATTCAATCCTAAATTTTTAATGTCATACTTATTAACAAAATCAAACTACCTAACAGGATTACAATATAGATTGTGAACTAAGAAATTTGTATAAACTTGTAAAAGAAAAATGGGTGATAGAAAATAAAACGACAAATTAAATAAATTATTTTTTTTAAGAAGGACAATAATTAAAAAGGTATGACGATTATATGTACTATGGAAAAAGGTGTGAATTTTGCAGTTGTAAAGTGGGCAGGAGGAAAAAGACAATTAATTAACCAATTCCAAAAATATTTCCCTAAAGAAGTTAAAAGATATTTTGAGCCGTTTGTCGGCGGAGGGGCGATAGCATTTCATATGATTCAAACAAAGAAACCAAAGAAAGTTTTTCTGTCTGATTTAAATGAGGAATTAATTAATGTTTATGAAGTGGTAAGAGATAGCATCAAGGAATTGATTAGTATTCTTAAAAAATATCAAAAGAAACATTCTAAAGAATTATATTATAATACAAGAAAAGAAGATCCAGAGGTTATGTCAAAATTATCAAGAGCTGCAAGATTTATTTATCTAAATAAAACCTGTTTTAATGGATTATATCGAGTCAATTCGAAAGGACAATTTAACGTTCCAATTGGAAGTTATAAAAATCCTAAAATTTGTCCAGAAAATGAATTAAGAGAAATGTCAAGACTATTAAAAAATGTCCAACTAAAATCTCAATCGTTTGAAAAGATTTTAAAATCTGCAAAAAAAGGAGACTTTGTTTATTTCGATCCGCCATACTATCCATTGAATAAATCTAGTTTTACTAAATACGCAAAGGGGAACTTTCTAGAAAATGAGCAAAGAGATTTATTTGAATTATTCAAAAAATTAGATAAAAAAGGTTGTAAAGTTATGCTTTCAAATAGTAGTGCAAAATTCATCAAGGATTTATATAATTCCTATAACGTTCATTTTGTTGAAGCTACCCGGATGATAAATTGCCATGCAGATAAGAGGGGAAAAGTTAAAGAAGTAGTGATTACAAATTATTAAATAAAAATGGCAAACAATCTATCTTGGAAGAAAATATTTGAAGATAACGAAATATTGAAACATGATTTTTCAAAATCACCCTTTTATCTTGCTTCCTCTCAGATAAAGAAAGCCACGCAAGATTTTAAGCGTACTGCTGAGAAAGAAGTGAGAATATTATGTAAAATGGATAGCAAAGAGTCTGTTCCTTTAATTATGTCAGAGAATGGATTATTTTTAATTCCTATTAAAAATGGAGAATATGCTATAGTAAAAGGAGAGGGTTATTTTGATATTCCAGAGATTAAAGGCAAATCTGAACTTTATAATAAAAAGCTTGATTTCGAATTAGATACATCAAAAGTTGGGAATTCTGAAATGCAACACTTGGATTTTGCTTATGCATCAAGTTTAATTAGAACTTTTATGGATGATCCTTCACTTGTATTAACAATTAGAGGTAGAAAATATACGCCCGAATTTAGCTACAATATAGGGAGCTATCAAATTAATACTAAAAGTGTTCAAACTGAAGTTGATGCTGGATATGAAGGTAAAGATAAAATAGTTCTCGTTGAAGCTAAAAATTCTAAGACAAATAATACAATAATAAGACAGCTTTATTATCCATTTAGACAATGGTCAGAATATACTAAAAAAGAAATTTTTCTTTTATTTTTTGAAAAAAGAGGAGATGATTATTTAATTTGGGAATATAAATTTGAGGATAAGATGAATTATAATTCAATTAAACTTGTAAAATCGAAAAAATTTAAGATTGTAAATTAATTTTTGTAGTATTTTTATGTTAAACTTCTTAAGGTGATAAATTCTTTGAAACATTTTTTTAAAACTTCAAATTTTAATCTTCACTATGAAGACTGTCTAAATATTCTACCTACCTTCAAGGAAAAGTCATTTAATTTAATTTTTGCTGATCCGCCCTACAATTTATCTAATGGAGGAATTTCTTGTAAAAATGGTAAAATGGTTTTAGTAGATAAGGGAGAATGGGACAAATCGAATGGCTTCGATAAGGATTTCAAGTTCACATATAAATGGCTCTTTGAATGCAAGAGAGTTTTGAAGGATGATGGAATTATATGGGTCTCGGGAACCCACCACAGCATCTATCAGGTAGGTTACGCCATGAAACTCTTAGGATTTGATATTATTAATGAGATTATCTGGTTTAAACCAAATGCTCCCCCAAATTTATCTTGCCGTTATTTTGCTCATTCTCATGAAACATTAATTTGTGCGAGAAAAATAAAAGAAGCTAGACATTATTTTGATTATAGTTCTATGAAGGGGTGGGATGATAAAATAAGCAACGCAGGGAAACAAATGAAATCTGTTTGGAATATTCCCTTAACTCCTCAAAGAGAAAAGATCTATGGCAAACATCCAACCCAAAAGCCTTTAGAATTATTAAGGAGAATTATAACTGCCCATTCAAAAGAAGGGGATTTAATTTTAGATCCATTTAACGGTTCAGGAACTACAGGGATTGCGACTATAGAATTAGGAAGAAAATATGTTGGGATCGATAAAGAAAAAGATTATCTAAAATTAAGTGTCAAAAGATTTCATGCTAATTAGTCTATTTTAAGAGGAATAATGTCTAGACCTTTAATCTATTTCTCAATTCTCTACTCCCTAACAAACCAAACCAACAACGGAGGAACCCCAATCTCCTTCTTAATCTTCCTAATCTCCTTCTCCAGCTGTTCGAACTCTCGACAAAACATTAACTTATACCCAAATTTATCCCGTCGATTTTTCAACTGTTTAAACTCATTAAAAATTTCACTCTTCAAACGAATAGTCCCCCAAGCTCTTTGACTCTCCGCATACGACATTCTCCCCTCAATCTCTAACGGATCTTCCGTCGGCTTGAGGATTTTTTGGTTTTGTTTTGATAGGTTCATTTATTCTCCTATCACCTTCTAAATACACTAAAGAATTTCTTTATTAAAACCCTCTGAGAAAATAATGAGTAATAAGTAGCAAAAACATTTAATAAGTGCAATAATTACTCATTATTATAAAAGATGGATGATAAAGATAAATTAATTTTATTTGAACTACTGCAAGATTGCAGACAGTCAGTTTCTAAAATTGCAAAATCAGTTAGACTTCCACAACAAACCGTCGATAAAAGAATAAAAAAATTAGAAAAAGAGAGAGTTATAAAAAAGTACGCCTTGAATGTAAATTATCCTAAATTCGGATTAAGTCGCCATTCAATTTATCTAGATATCCTTGGAGTTTCAGCCAAAGATGTTGATACATACTTAAAAGAAATTACAAGTATCGAAGAAGTCAGCTGTTGTTATATGCTACATGATGTTAGCCAATGGAAATTATATATTTCAGTCTGGACAAAGACTATTGAGAGATATGATGAAATACAAACAAAGATTTTAATAAAGTTCAAAAATAAAATAAAAAATTATCTTTCTTTTCAAAGTGTCAAATCACAAACATATTTAGCTCGAAGACTAAACCCAAAAAAGAAAGCAAAAGTAGATATTAAAGGAAGCCCTGAAAATGTCGAATTAAAACCTGCGGAATTAAAACTAATAAATCTTCTAAAGAAAAACTCTAGATTATCTATAGTTGAATTATCTAAAAAACTTAACACCAACGTAAGTTCCGTTATGAGAAGAATAAATTCTTTAAAGAAAAGGGAAATTATTTTGAGATTTTACCCAATCATAGATATGAAAAAAATCGGTTACACAGAATATACTTATATCTCAAGAGTTGACCCTTCTTGCACCAAAGAGTTAGAAAATTTTATGAGAATGATTGAAAAAGATCTAAGATTCATAATTATAATAAAAGCGGTGGGCTATGTTAATTTATATTATGCATTTTTAGTTAAAGACCGAGAAGAATTAAAAGAAATAAATGAAACTATCGAACAGACTCTCGGAAAAGCAGTTTTAGAAAATCATAAAATCGAAGTCGATGAAATGATTAGTTAAAATTTATTCAATAGAACGAACCTTCCAACTACCACTCTTTGCACTCCCAACCCTCTCAATTAATCCCCTCTCCTTTAATTTTTCAATGTCCCTCTTGATTGTTTTCTCATTTACATCTAGCTTTTTTGCTAATTCAGATATCTTTATTTTATCATTTTCAGATATAAAATCCCTTATCGTTTCCAACCGATCGGGGACATTTTCGGGGACATTTTCGGGGACATTTCCAATTTTTTTTCTATAAAAAGTCACTGTAAAGAAACTAGTATCTTCAAATTTGACTTTTAATCCATACTTTCCCATGGCATCTTTAATCCTTCTAATCCCTGTCCCAGCTCTTTCAACCTTATCTGCCCTTAACATTAAATCCATTAAAAGAGGATTTCTTGGAAAACTCTTTTTCCCAAATTCCTTCCTTGTCAAACCAGAAACAAGACCTCCAGGATTACTTATTTCCAACCTATCTAATGAAATATCAATTTGAATATGTCCATTAGAAAAATAATCACGATGAATAAATGCATTAATCAATGCTTCACGAATTGCTTCTTCTGGAAGCTCTAATCTTTCTTCTCTTTCCCTTTTGATAATATAGTTGGTATTCAATTTTGATAAAATAAAATTATAGGCACTTTCATAATTAGATAATATATCTGCATCAAAATCTTTTTTATCGATAATATTCACTTTTTTAGTTCCCCCATATAGAACACAGGTTACTGTTGCCTGTAGAAAAAATTTAGTCACCCTATGGCAAAAAAATAAAACTCCCGCATTTTTTAGTTTATTATTCTCCATCAAAGACAAATTATTAAGAGTAATCTTATAATCTTGATTATCAGTAATTTTTGCCAAATCTAAAAATTTTTTAAATTTATATTTATCAAAATCATTTTTTAAATGAAACTTTGTATTTGGTTTTTCATCAAATAAAACTAAACCTTCTTTATGAAAAAAGTTCCTTATTTCATCTCTTTGCATCTGTTGAGAATTTGCTCCAACTCTCAAATAAAACTTACCTCCCACAGAATATGGCTTGTTTTTTCCTTCATCAATATTAATTAAAATAAGATTTTCTATTTTTTCTATATCTACTCTAAAACTCGGATCCATATTTCTAGCAATATCTTGTATCCGAGACCTATCAGAATTAGATAACTCAATGCCTTTTACTTCTCCTGAGTCTCTTACTCCTAAAATAATTCTACCTCCCTTTGCATTTACAAAAGCACAGATTTCTTTTCCAAGATCAGAACCCAAACTTTCCTTAAATTCTAAGTTGTACCCCTCACCTGTTTTAATCAAATCTTTTATTTCAGCTACCATAATATTAAGAGCATTTGATATTATAAAAATCTACTCATTTTAAGAATATCCCAACAGCCAGTCGACATATTAGGGGCAGGAGGGCAGACGGGCTGTGACTATATACCGACGGCATCATCAATATGCTCTTTCAGATATCTTGAGTCAATCGCTTTACCATATTTCCTATAAGCACTAACTTTATTTTTATCTACAACAACAAAAAACCACTTATCATAATTTTTATTTAACTCCACGACCTTT
>JAGLIS010000042.1 GCA_023142835.1 Candidatus Pacearchaeota archaeon
AAAAAATTAACAATCAATCTACTAAATTTGGAGGACGTCTTAGAAATTAGCTCGGACTCAATAGATCCTGAATCAGATAAAATAACTTTCTATATTCAAAACAAAGAGAACGTTGAACTAAAAAATCTAACTGCAACATTTTCTTCGATTCTCTTCGATATAGAAAGAACTTTTGATATAGGTCCTAAAGAAAAATTGGAAATTTCCGTCGATGTAGATAAAGATAAAATCAAAAAAACAAAGGCAGGAGTCTATATAATTCAATCATTATTTCAAACGGATGAAGGAACAAGAAAGATTGATGGGAACTTATATCTTGGAGAAAAGAAAGGGATTTCATCGATGGAGGATAAATCTGGATTTTTAGTTATAACTGAAATAATAACTAAAGTTAACTCGGGGAATGTGTTGGAAAATGTTGAAGTAAATTTGAAACGAAATATTTTTTCTAGGCTGTTCACAAGTTTTAATATCGAACCAACAATTACAGACAGAGAAGGATTGACGATAGAATACACTTGGATTAAAGAGCAACTCAAACCAGCAGAAATTTATACAGTAAAAGCAACTACAAATTATCTCTTTCCATTTTTCACAATTCTTTTTGCAGTTCTAGCTCTTCTAGGGTTTAAACGATTCAGCGAAACGAAATTGGAAGTTACAAAATCTGTTTCGCATGTAAAAACTAAGAATGGAGAATTTGCATTGAAGATTAATTTAAATTTAAAGGCAAAGAAAAATGTGGAGAATGTAACTCTTATAGATAAAGTTCCGGCAATTGTAAAAATTTACAAAAACTTTGGAATGGCTAAGCCCGATGAGATTGATACGGAGAATAGAAGGGTGAGTTGGAATATCGGGAGTTTGGATGCAGGAGAGGAAAGGATTTTTACATATATTGTATATTCAAAAGTAGGAGTTATCGGTAAGTTTTTACTTCCAGAAGCTTTAGTAGTATTCGAAAAGAATGATCAAATTCATGAAATCGAATCGAACAAAGTTTTCTTTATGAGCGACCAGATTAAAGGCAATTAGTTTTTATACCTTCATTTTCTCAGAGATACATGAATCAAATAATAGTTCCAGCAAAAATAAAGTCTCAAGTTGAAGATTTTATTGTAGAAGAAATTGGAGAAAAGTGGATTTGCAAAATTTCAAATATATTCACTCCAAATTTAAATCCGGATTTAGATAATTTAGATTTAGATAATCCTCAAGAATTTCTTTGGTGCGAGATGGAAAAACAGAATATCGATCATCTTCAAGCGATTAAAGATATATCAAGACTAATTAGTAAGGGTGTTGATGCAATCGGATATGCTGGAACAAAAGACAAGAAGGCGTGGACCTCGCAGAGAATATCAATCTTTCAACCAAACCTCGAAAAAATCAAAGCATTTCGTCATCCAAATATTATCTTAAAAAACTTCAAATGGAATAAACGAAAAATCAAAATAGGTTATCTCGAAGCAAACCATTTCAAAATAACATTAAGAGATATAGATAAAAAAGAAGCAATAAAAATATCTTCGTCAATCCGTAAAAAAAATTGGTTTCCAAATTATTTCGGGGCTCAACGATTCGGTTCACTAAGAGGCAACAATGTAAAAGTAGGAAAACTAATTCTTAAAAGAAAATTTGATGAGGCTGTTTGGGCAATTTTAACCGACATAGGGGATGAGCAATTAGAAGTAATATCTGCAAGAAAAAAATTGAAACAAGAAAAAGACTTCGCCAGTGCATTAGAATATTTTTCGAATTATCTTAAACTTGAAAAACAAATATTATTTCATCTAGCTAGATATCCTGAAGATTTTTTAGGAGTAATTAAAAGGGCGGAACGAAAAAACATATTAATGTTAGTTCATTCAGTTCAGAGTAAAATTTTCAATGATGTTTTAGAACAAGCGTTAGAGGAAGGTATGGATTTTACTAAGAAAGGTCAGCAAAGTTGTTTGTTAATGGGATATAAAACAAGATTTTTTAATGGACGCCTTGGAGAGATAGAGCAACAGGTTCTTGCAGAGCATGGTTTAAAATTAGAAGACTTTGACGTCCAAGAAATTCCTTACCTTAGAATAAAAGGCTCATTTCGGAAAGCTGTGACGGAGGTAAGAGATTTGGAGGTAGAGGTTGCTGACGATGAAAATTTTTCTAATTCTAAAAAAATAATATTAGAGTTTATTCTTCCAAGCGGGGTTTATGCTACGACGTTTTTAGAGAATTTTGTTAGTTTGGGTTGAGAAAACAAATGTTTAAATAGTGAATATTGATTTCAAAACAATGGAAAAATTAGATAATGATTTGAAAAAATATGCAATGATCGGAATTACAACAGTTTTTGCTGTTGGAGTCATAGGTTTTGGAGGCTATATAAAATATTGGGAAAATAAGCAACCAAGACAATCTATTGAAAATGTAAGGGTGGAATCTATTGAGCCATATAATCATTATAATGATTTACATTTGTTATCTAGAGGTTATAGGGTAGAAATATCTGATGGTAAGATTATTGATTTTCCTGAAAGGAAATTGGGTGATGATATTAAAAAAGGAAATTTTGTTGATTTAAGTTATAAAAAACTCTTCCAGTATTTGGAAATCGATATAAGGGATTAGAAATTATTTCTAAAAAATGATTATTTTATTATGTTACTTCAAATAGTTCATAATCTAAATCTATATTGTGAAACTGAAGTTGAAAAATACCTAAAATGACTCTTGAAGAACATCTCTTTCATAGAAATTTAGGTCTAGAATATTAATTTTTGGTTTTTAGGTTCTGTTGTTTGCTTCGCAAATTTTCGCTTCGTTCACCTTTATTTAATAAAACTGTTAAAAAATAAGACTCATTTAAAATTAAGGGATCGAACTCCCGGTCGAAACCGAGAGCCTGATGAAATAATTGAGGAAAATTAGTTTATAAAACTTTGTTAAGGGCTTAAAATGTAAAACACTATTTCTTTTTTCGAGGTTTTTTAATTATCCTTCGTATTATAATTATTGCAAAGATTAAGAAGACCAAGATTATTATCACGACATAAGAGACCTCACTTTTTACGAAATCACCTACGACAAATCCTGAAACCATATCAGAATTATACACAATCGAACTCTCAACTAACGGCTTTTCTCCTCCCTGATTAGTGACTGATATTTTTAGCAAACCTGAAGGAACATCATCAATCTTAATAACGACCTCACCCCTAATCCTTTTATCTTTTACAAGTTCAACTCCTTGAATTTGTTCAGCTATTTTTTCATCATTTGAGTAAACTGAAAAAATTAAATTTGAAACTAAATCCGATTCGGATTCAACAGAATATTTAATCAAAATCTCACTACTATCTTTTAAAACAATTTCTGAAAATTCTATATTTAAACTAGGTTTAACAAGAACTATTTTTAAAGGAACAGATTCGTTGCCCTCTAAACATTCTAAAAATATTTTTGGTTGATCTGCATTAGCAGGGAGGGTTAATGTGAATCCAAATTCTACAATTTCTCCTGCTGCAATATTCTTAATATCTATAGAAGAAACCCATGGCGCGTGTTTATCTGAAGTTTTTAATTTGCATTTATTTACTGACTTTATTCCGTTATTTTTTACAATCAATTCCAAGGATTTTTCTTCACCAGGATACATAATCGCTTCGATAGGTGTTAGCTCCAAATTCATTCCGATTGATGAAGGAAAAGAACCTCCTCCACCTCCACTGCTACTAGAAGAACTTGGAGGACTAGCTGGTGTTGTTGAAGTATCGACGTTAAAATTTGAATTTTTAACATTTAAATTTCCAGAAAAATCATTTGCATAAAAATTTAAAACGAAATCCGCATCAACAGTAACATCAAAAATAGCTGAACTAGAACAATTTACCGAAGTGTTTACAATCTCCAAACTTCCCCCTCGATAAACATTATACCAGCAACTGTCTAAATGGTTATCAGAAACGCTAAAACTTAAAGGGATTCCTGTTCTCGACGTCTTTAACCCGACGGGCTCACTAATACTCATTGAAGGATTAACACTATCAACATAGAATGTTTTATTTCCATTAAATGCCGAATTTCCTACAGAGTCATTACATCTTATATTCCACAAATAATCACCATCATCTAAATTCAAACTAAAATTATTACTAATCCCACTTATTGGAGAATCATCTATTTGATTTAACATAAAATTCCCGTTAAAATCTCCCCATAATTCACAAGAATCTAAATTAATATCTGTCGGAGTATAATCAAAATAAATATTTTCACCGTCGTCAAGATAGATGTTAATTGGAGAGTTTAAAATAATTGTGGGTGCTCCAACTTCAACGCTAAAATTTACGCTATCACTTGCCTCTTCTCCTTGACTATCATTTGCATAAACAATCAAATTATAATTTCCATTACCAGGAACATCAAAACTTGTATTTGCACAACTTGGAAGAAGAACGTCACCCCCTTCATCAATATTATACCAACAAGAATCTAAATTGTCGTCGGTATCAGATGCAATAAAGTTTAAAGCTAAGGATTCATTGGATCCGTAAGTTGCATCTTGTTGAGGTGAAATAAGAGTTATTGTTGGAGCTGTATTTACTAAATCATAATTTAGTGAGACACTTTGTAAACTTGGGCTAACTGAAAAATCGGCTGTTTCAAAATCAAATTTATATTGGAAATATTGGTTGTCGCCCAAGGATAAATTTTGAGGAGAAGAATAAATAATATCATTCCAGTCTTCATCCGAACATAAATCATTATCACAAGTTCTAACACTTAAATTTAAGTTTGTTCCAGGAATTTCTGCATAGATATAATCAAATTCATCTTTTGGATCAATTCCGCTCCCATTACCTTCTCCAATCCAGATTGCATTCGTTGGTGTTATTACATTAAGAGTTATATTATACCAATCTCCCGTCGCAGAATCAACAGTAAATATTCCTAAAGGATTCTCTCCATTAGAATCTGATTGTGCATAAATTCCAATCGTAACCCCCTTATCTTCTTTAGCATAAAACTTCAATATAGTTCCGTCAATTAAATCTTCTGAAAAGTTAAGATAAAAATTCTTACTAGAATCTTTCATATCTGCTAAATAATAATTTTCATCTAACACAAAAACTTCTGTCATATTAGTACCAGAATGAATGGCCGAATAAAGATAAAAATCCAAACTTTCTCTTATCTCACTCTCCCAAGAGATATTTTTCCAACTCGCCTCGCTACTAGCATTAAAAACTTTTGAAGAATAAGTTCCACTAAAATTTTCACTAACTAAAACAATAGCGCTACCATTCCATTCAGTATTGGAATATATTCCTTCGTCAAAATCGGATTGGTCCCCTGATTCAAAAATAGCGAAGCCAGTAATACTTCCTAAATCCAAAACTCCAGAAAGGTAAAATAGTGTAAGAACTATAAGACCAACAAAAGTCAAAAGAGTCACTTTAGCCACCATATCTTTATTTTTCATTGTTATTAAATAGCTAATGAGCTATTTAAATTTTATTGCCGAGTATTGCAAAACTTTAAATATAGTTTAGTTCTTAATTTAACTATGAGGGGGTGGGGACATTTCATAATAGTTTTCGCATTACTAGTTATACCTATCTCTTTTGTTTCTGCAGAATATTCAATTGATATTTCTGGACTAAAGGAATCTTACGCTGTCGGGGAAGAAATCAATTATAAAGTTCTTTTATTAGAAGATGGTGGATTAATTGAAAGAAATGTAGAAGTTATTTTTTTGGATGATCTGGGAATTTCAGAAATAAAATTAAATGTAGAGTCTAATGAAGAAAATACTCTCAAAGTTTCCGAAAATTTTTCCAGTCTGGGTTGGTCTGTTAAAGCAAAATACGAAGACAAAGAGGTAATACGTCCGTTTATGGTTCAAGAGAACTTGGAAATAGAATTTGTATTAGATGGTGAAAATCTTATAATCAAGAACAAGGGGAACGTAAGATATACAAGAACTGTCCAAATTCAGATAGGTGATGAGACAGAATCGTATGTACAAAATATCCCTGTCGGAGGACAAAAGACATGGGTACTGGTCGCTCCCCAAGGAGATTATGATATTAAGATAACTGACGGTACAAATACGTTTACGAAGAAAGATGTTCAGTTAACGAGTATAGGAACTGGTAATGCAATCGGAGCTATGGGTGAGGGTCAGCAAATAACTGGATTGTTGGGAGGACCAATAGATCTTGAAAAAATGGATGAATCATTAATTTCATCGAATAAATCTTACGTCGCTATAACTTTTATCTGTGCTGTCTTCGGAATAGGAATTTTACTTTTTATTGAAAGGAGAAAGGAGAAAAAATAGTTTTAGAATAATGGGAGAATTATATGTATGTAAAATATGTGGAGAACCTTATCTAGGTGGCGATGCTCCAGACGATTGCCCGTTTTGTGGAGCACCAAAGAACTTCATAAAATCTGCAGATGAATTTAACGAACTATGGAAAACCGAATTGAGCGAGCTAGAAAAAAAGAACATGGAGGAAACTCTGGATTTAGAAATTAATGCTACTGCATATTATCTTGATGTAAGTAAGAATAATGAAAAGTATTCTAAACAAAATCGGTTGTTCAAACAACTAGCAAGAGTTGAAAAGGAACATGCAGAAATTGCTGTGAAATTTCTTGGGATTGAACTACCTGAAATTAAAGGAGAAAGTTCAAAAGGTTCTATCGAAGAGGATTTGAAAAAAACAAAGGAACTTGAACAGGGAGCTATTGAAAAATACAATGGATTCTTGAAAAATGCAACAAGTGTTAATGTTAAGATCTTTTATACTGCATTAATCCATGCAGAGGAAGGTCATCAAGATGTTGCGGAAAGTGAATTGGAATAAAATTATTTATAGGGTGGCTTCAAATTCTTTTAATAAATCAGGTAATTTTTTATAAAGCCAGACATTAAATTTGATAAATTCTCTGGTTTCCATTTGAATATAACTTACTATTGATTTGTATTCACTATTATTATATAGGATTGGAATATTTTTTCCATCACTTACTTTGCCAGTTAGCTTATCAAGTCCCGAACCTTTAAATTCTCCACCATTCATTAAAATTCCTATAGCTCTCAAATCAATAAATGGATTATTGAGAATATCTATAGGTGGCAAACCATGAATCTTTGCTCTTTTAATTAGAAAGTTATGTTCAAAGTTAAGATTGTATCCGACGGGGATAAAACTAAATGCATAATCATCAAGTATGGTTGTATCTGCAATAAATTTTTGAATAATCTCTTTTTCAGATGATTCCCATTCTTTTAGAATTATTAATTCTCCTTTTGCCTCACCAGTATTTCTATCAAGTTCTTGGTATTGTATTGTTAGAATTTTATCTTTCTCAGGATTAAGTCCTGTTGTTTCGATATCTAAATAAAAATTTCCCATTGAATATAAATATTTTAAGGAGTTTTATATGTTTGTTTTTTGTGGAGGGGTTTGAGGGTGAAAATATTTATTACTTTGTTAGTTTCATCTGTTTCTAATTGTCAAAATTATTAAATAAATTATTATACCCATTAGCCCCAGAAAAAAAATCATAGGCACAAATAACATAATCCCTCCCCAAAATCCTAAAATAGTTGCAATGTTATTGTAAGTGCTTGTAGGAATATTGATTAATTGAATAATAACCTGCAAAAAGGCTCCTATTGCTAATACAATTGTCGCTAACATTAAAATTCTAGAGAAGTTCGTTTGTCTCTCAAGTATCATTGTTTGCTGTTGTTGAAATCTAAGAATAGTTTCTATATCCATTTTAATTATTCCTTTTGATAACTTTTGTTCAATCCCCCCACCCAGAATCGAACTGGGCCACAGCGGGCTACAACCGCCTGCTCTACCAATGAGCTATGGGAGGACAAAACTATCTAACAACATTCCCTTATAAATATTACTTCAAATTTATTTTTCCTTTTACCTTAATTATTTAAGGTACTTGTGGAATTATTTCAAATTTATTCTACCACGTTGCCAATCATCAATAACTTTAATCGCGATTCGATTCTCATCAACCTCACCACCCTTAACCAAAAATCCTTTTTTCTTTCCAATATCTAAAAACAATTCGTAACTATCCTTGCCTGAAGCCCCATAATATTTCTTCAAAATCCCTTTATCTTTCTCCATCAAAAATTCAATTATCTTTATCGCAACCCTATCTGGATTCCGAATCTTATGAGGGTCCTTAGCCGCAGACATCCCCATCTGAACATTCTTATCCCCAAACGGAATCACACCGGGAGAATCCATAATTCTTAATTTCCCTGAACGAACCCATACAGTCTTTTTTGTAGTCCCGGGAACTGGAGATACCCTAGCTTGGACTGAAGGCGCAAGGAAATTAATCAAAGTAGATTTACCAACATTCGGATAACCAACCAATCCAATCCTCAAACTCGGACGATACCAATTATCTGCCATATTTTCCAAAGTCTCCTTCAACTTACTCACTCCAATTTTTTTCTTAGCCGAAATAAAAAACGCATTAGGGTATTCTGTTTTCAGTTTAGCAATCTCTTCTCGACCAACTAAATCACTCTTATTAAAAACAATAAGCAACCGTTTATCTTTCATAGATTCGACCTTCAAAACAATCTCAGAATTCCTCGTAAGTTCAGGCATCCGCGCGTCTACTAATAACAACACAACGTCGCTATTCCGAAGAACATTAAGAACAATTGGCCAAAATCCCATAAAAAATACTATTCAAAGGGAATTATAAACTTTCCCTGTTAGGATAAACAAACTGTTTCAGTATCTTTTGGGTTACATATAAAACAGTTTTCTAAACCATATTCTTCCACTCCAAAATTATAAGTTTTAATCAAAGCTGAATCTGTCGAGAGTATTCCGTTCCCAGAACCAGAGTTAAGTGCAAGATAAACAAGACCTCTATCAACGTTAGATAATTTCCTATTTATTCCAACAAATTTTTTCAAACCTTTTAAATTTAGAGAATTTTTTGGAGAATAATGTTCTTCAATTCCTTTCTTCAAAATATCATATACATTATTATTCGCCTTTAGTAATTCCGCATAATTCTTACGATTAGTTTAGCTAAAACGGGACTTTAATATTTTATTCCCCTTTGGGTGAATACCCCGCGGTTTGCTACGATTGGGTAATTGATTCAAATTCTTCACGTTTTTCTTTTTCTCTTTCCAATAGTCTCTGCTTTCCTGAATCTCGTCTAACACTCCTTGACTGGTCAAAACATACCCTCTTTCTTTGAAAGTTTCACAGAAACTTTTTAACCTTTTTAATGAAGCTATCTTACTTTCCCAACTTTCCTCAGACCTGTTACAGACCCATCCAAGAGCACTCGTGTCTACAAAACTAATCCTTTTTCTGGTAAAAAATCTGTTTGAATATTGTATTTGCTTTTTTCCATGATTAATCTCATTTTTATTAGTTATTTAAAATTATCTACTACTCCAAAATTATCTACCACCACTAAAAAGTCAAACGCTATATAAACCAAATTATAACTCCAAATATACATCCAAATCCCCATTTCTATATAAACAAAAAAGAACAATAAATCATAAAGGAGGTGAAAATGGAAATAGAACTTACTATAAAAAACGAGAACATGAACGATGACTTGAGCAGGGAGGCGGACGGTATAAGAAGAGAAATTTTTAAGAAATATCCTAACGCAATCTGGGAGAGATATGGTATGGGTCACAAGATAATCGTCTAAGACTTTTAATTTATTTTAATTTATTTTCCCCTATTTATCTTCCCTTCCTGCCAATCTCTCAGAATCAATCGGGCAGTCCTGTCAACGTCAATCTCACCACCCTTTTTCAAAAACCCCTTAACTTTTCCAAGTTGTTCAATCAATTCATCACTATCCCCTTCAGTCTCAATCTTATAAAATTTCTCAATCATCTTAACATCTGAAGACATCAAATCTTGAACAACATTCTCAGGATTCTTAACATCACTATAAGTTCTAGCTCCAACCCTAGCATCACTGCTAGAAGCCTTTCCCTCACTTGAAGAATACTTATCTCTAGAAATAACTCCCGGAGTATCTAAAATCAAAATTCCTTCACACATCTTAATCTTTTGCATACCTTTGGTATACCCTGCTTGCTTTGATATCTTCGCCGCCCCCCGCCGACTAATCAAATTAATCAACGAACTCTTTCCGACATTCGGATACCCAACAATCCCAACTTGCACCCTTTCGCGAACATCTTTCAATTTTACTCGCTTAGCCTCAATCCTAATCCTATCTCTCAAATCTTTCGACCCCATCTTAGTAAGAACCGAAACAAAAATACGTGGTCTTAAATCCTCAGACAATCCTTTCTCAACAGCCTTCACATCAATCAAATCTGCCTTATTCAAAATATAAATTATTTTCTTACCCAACTTCTTAATATCTTTCTCAATCGCTAAATTTCTAGTTTCTTCAATAAATCGCGCATCAAGAACCTCCAAAACAATATCCGAAATTTGCACAACTTCTTCCATTATATCTGGATATGTCTTCTTCTGTTTCTTAATATTTTTGATATTTCCTGTATGTCGTGAACCAAAACTATAACGTACTCTAACCATCAATTATTAAATATAAATGAGTTTAAAAACTAAACCAAAATTACTTATCATCCAACTTGTCAATCTTCCTATCCATTTCCATTCGTCCTAACAATTCTGCCGCCCCTTTCGCCCCGCTCTTATAGGCTTTTTGAACGATAAAAAACATAAAAATTCCGGCAAAAAGAATACTTAACCCGAAGAGAATATAGATATTGTTCTGTACGATACCAGGATCTTTAGAGGCATAGCCCACCAATCCTTTAGTATCTGACGTCGCATCACCCTCTTCAATTTCGGAAGCAGTCTCATTACTAGCTTCTTCATATTCATCAAAAACAACAATTTCATTTTCAACGATAATTTCCCCAACCTTTCTCAAGTCTATCATAATATCTGAACCATTAATTACAAATGGTCCTTCTTCGATATTTAGACAAATCTCACTATTATTGGTAAATCTTAAACTAAAATTCGCTTCCGATAATCCAGTCTCGACCTCAATTTTAATTATTCCGATATTCTCTCCAACAAAAAATGGATAATGGGAATTTCCTAATTCTCCACTTTCTAAACTTCGCAATTTTAATGTAGCTCCAGTATAAACCTCGTCGCTAATAATTGTAACATTTGAAGTTATCGCAGATACATCCACTGCAAAAAATAAAAGCATGCATATTACCAAAACTTTTTTCATAAAAATTGATAGTATAAAACATTATAAAACTTTCTAATGTCTATTTCTGCTGGAATTTCGATGAGTTCTACCATGCCCCACATTTTTTCTAGGAAAATTCCCTCCCCTAGATTCATTTCTACCACTAAAATTCCCTCGAGGTCTTCTTGGAGAATCAAATTTGACATAAATTTTTTTGAATTGGGGAGTCATAACTCTTTCAATAAACAAATTCTCATTATTTTTTTGAATATTCATAAAGTTGTTATAATCCCTGCTTGCTAAAATATTTATCGCGATACCTTCAGCTCCCGCTCGGGCAGTCCTTCCGATTCTATGAATATAATCCTTAGCGTCCAAAGGCAAGTCGTAATTATAAACGTGTGAGACTCCTGAGATGTCTAGACCTCGCCCGGCGACGTCGGTGCAAACAAGAACATTAACTCTTGAATCATCAAACCCTTTCATAATTCTAGACCTTTTATTTTGCTCCATTCCTCCATGAATCGCCTGAGCACTAATTCCTGCATCATTCAAATTCTTCGCAACAAAATCGGTATTCCTTCGAGTATTACAAAAAATCATAACCAAATGCGCCTTTTCATTATTCAACAAATGAACCAACAATGAGAACTTTTCATCATCCCGGACATCATAATAAATTTGCTTTAACTTCGATGCATCAACATAACTCTCCACCGAAACCTCGACAGGATTTTTCATATGTTTCTCTGAAAAATCCTCAAGCTCAGAATTAATCGTCGCTGAAAACAAAAGAGTTTGTCTATCCTTCGGACATGCTTTAACAATTTTCGCAACATCATCCTTAAAACCCATATCCCACATTCTGTCCGCTTCATCTAAAACTAAAAATTTTACCTTCGACAAATTAACAGAATTACGTTGTAAATGATCGAGCAATCTTCCGGGAGTCGCAACAACAACATCGGCATAAGTTAATTTTTTAATTTGGTTATTCATAGACATACCACCATATATTGGAACAACCTCAAGACCTTTGTAGTAAGATAATTCGCTCATGGCTCCAGCAACTTGTTCAGCTAACTCCCTAGTCGGAGTCAAAATCAAACCACGAACCCCTGTTCCCTTTTCGGTATACTTAACTATACCAGAACTAAAAGCTAAAGTTTTCCCAGAACCCGTCGCTGACCCAGCTATAACATCTTTTCCTTCAAGAATCAACGGTATCGCTTTCTCTTGAACTTCTGAGGGCTTTTTAAACTTCTTAGCTGAAATAGTTTTCAACACATGTTCACAAAGGCCCAACTTTTCAAATTGTTCCATATTCTAATAAATCCCAAGAAAAATCTCGGACTGAATCCCCACGACTCGCGTCCAAGGACTCTAACTTATTTACATAGTTAAACAAAAAAGTTGGTTTATAAAACCTTGTGTGTTTAAATTCTTATGGCAAAAAAATGTCCTGTATGTAATAGCACAAGATACGAAAAAATCGAAGGAAATTTTAGATGTGCAAGATGTGGCTATGTTAACAAATCAAAAGAAAACTTTCAAAAAGAATTAGAAATGGATTAATGCTGGTATGGGAAATTAATCTATTTCATTTTGTGGATGAATTGTATTATTTTTAAGAACTCTAAATGAAGGATTTTTAAATATGGTTTTTTTGATTATATTATGATAGGTAAAACTCTCGTGAATCTTGAGGAAAAGTATGGGTTGGAATTGGATAGAATTGTTCTTGAGGTAAAAAAGCGAAAGGCGAAGACTGTTCTGTTGCAATTGCCTGACGGGTTGAAACCATGGGGACCGACGATTAGCGATTATTTAGAAGAGAGAACTGGGGCTAAAATAAATATTTGGCTTGGGGTTTGTTTTGGGGCTTGTGATTTGCCGAATAGTGATGCAGATTTAGTTGTGCAATTTGGACATGCTCCTTGGGAATAATAAGTTTCTAGAATATAAATATTTATAATCTATGTTGAAATTTTCTAGTCATGACAAAGTATATTTTTGTTTCAGGAGGTGTAATTTCTGGGGTCGGGAAAGGTGTTGCGACTGCTTCTATTGGACGTATTTTGAAAGAGTATGGCTATTCTGTTACGGCTGTTAAAATTGACCCCTACATTAATTATGATGCTGGGACGATGAGACCGACGGAG
>JAGLIS010000043.1 GCA_023142835.1 Candidatus Pacearchaeota archaeon
ATGGCTAGGGAAATCATCCATGAGCTGAAAATTCCGAAAGCTCCGAGGGAGATGAAGGCGAAAAGTCCGCCGATTTTTAGGATGCTGAAAATGAGGTTTTTGACTAGGATGAATTTTGTCTCTCTGAAGGCGATGAAAATACTGTCCATTAGGGTTCCCACGGAACTCACGACCGCAAATAAGATAAACGCAAAACTCAAGATTAAATTTTCCTGTATAAATAGTAATGCGGGGGAGAACTTTTCGATTCCTAGGAGGTAGATTGTCCCGATTATTATACTCGCTAGGGCTGTCAGGGTGAAGCATGTGTTTATTTTTTTATTCTTATCTTTTGAACGGGGGAGGTATCGGATGAGACCGATGTTTAAACCTAGGACGGAAAGACCGACTATCAGTCCCATCGCGGAGATTATTGTTGTAGCTAAACCTATGTCGGTTGTGGTGTAGATTCTAGAAGCTATCATCCAGAAGACGAAACCTAGGACGGCCATTATTCCTGTTGAAAACATTAGGTAGATTGAGTTACGGTAGAGGGAATCTGACATTATTTTTTTGAAGGGGAGTTTCATAAAAGAAAATCCTAAAATGAATTATTAAATCTTTCTCAACGCAAAGATTTAAATATACTATTAACCGTTAGTTAATAACTATTAACAAAATGGAAACAACAAAAAATTCCCCACAGAAAATATTAATCATATTACTAAAAGATTTTACAAAAAGTCACACTATAACTTCCTTGGCGAAAGAAATCGGAATGAGCAGGACAGGGGTCTGGAAAACTCTCAAAAAAATGGAGACCGAAAAACTCATTATTCTTTTTCCAATTGGTTCAGGAAAAACAAGTATATTTAATATAAAATTAAATTGGGACAACATCATTACATTAAAAAATTTAGAGATTTTTCTCACAAAAGAATCCATAAAAAATCAGAGATGGACACATAATTTTGCTGAAATTGAAAAAAAGGTAGACTTCCTGATAATTTACGGGAGCATACTTCAGACTCCAAAACAAGCAAATGACATCGACATCCTTAGTGTAGTTTCTAATAACAATAATTTTATAGACATTGAGAAAGTAACTGCAAAAATCCAAAAAATCCAAATCAAGAAAATCCACGCATTAAATTTCACTGAACAAGAACTTAAAAATGAGTTAACCAAACCCAATAAGGCTCTTATAGACGCAATAAAAAAAGGAACCGTTCTTTTTGGACAAGAGAAATTTATTAAATTTATAAAGAGTATAAAATGAAGGGGATAAACGAATGTTTTGCAAATGCTATCAAAGATGAGAAAAAAGGAAAGAAACACAAAGGTTTACTCATCGTTAAATCAGATAATGAACAAGCCAGAGAATATTTAATCAAAGCAAAAACAAACCTTGAACTTTGTAACTTTTATAAAGAAAAACAATTTGATTACAAAATACCTGAAGAGTGGTTTTACACACTTTATTATTGTGCGTTGGCAATTCTTTCTAAGTTTGGTGTTGAAAGTAGAAGCCAGAGATGCACAGCCTCTTTTTTAAAATACCTAAAAAATAAAAATTTGATAGATTACGATGAAGAATTTATTGATAGAATAACAGTTTATCGAACTAAAAACGATGAGTCAGATGTTGACAAAAGAGAAACTGCAAGATATGGTTCTTCAGTCAAGAGTGAGGATGTAGAGAGGCGATATGAATATATGAATGAGATATGTAAAAGAGCGATTTCTCAATGCGAAGAGTTGGTTTTTTCAGACAAAGATTTTAAGGTTCCTGAAGAACTTCGGTTGTGAACAAAACTTGTTTCGTAAAACTATTAAATCAATCTTAACAAAACTTTCCTATTACAATTACTCTCAAACAGGATGAACGCAAAACTCAAGATTAAATTTTCCTGTATAAATAGTAATGCGGGGGAGAACTTTTCGATTCCTAGGAGGTAGATTGTCCCGATTATTATACTCGCCAAAGCTGTCAGGGTGAAGCAGGTGTTTATTTTTTTATTTTTATTTTTTGAACGGGGGAGGTATCGGATGAGACCAATGT
Organism: Candidatus Pacearchaeota archaeon; assembly: GCA_023142835.1. Classification (GTDB taxonomy): domain Archaea; phylum Nanobdellota; class Nanobdellia; order Pacearchaeales; family GW2011-AR1; genus JAGVXH01. Next base: position 2,042 of record JAGLIS010000043.1, read on the forward strand.
TTAAGCCTAGGACGGAAGTTCCATTGCGGAGATTATTGTTGTGGCTAAACCTATGTCGGTTGTGGTGTAGATTCGGGAGGCGATTATCTAGAAAAGGAAGGGATTATTATTCCTGTTGAGAACATTAGGTAGATTGAGTTACGGTAGAGGGAATCGGACATTATTTTTTTGAAGGGGAGTTTCATGGTTGGAGAAATGAGGGGGAGTTTTTAAGGGTGTTGGAAATTTCCTACTCCTATGTTCGTTATAAAAACATATTTTCTATAATCTAACTCAGCCCATATTTTATCCTTATCTCACATAATCTCTTTCTAAAATCACTATAGGCTTTATCGTGAGAGCCTATGGTTAAAAACCAAAGAACATTCCCGTGAATAAAATACACAACCCTAATCCCCTTCGTTATTGGCTCCCTAAAACAATGCGAACCTCCAACAAGATGCTTATGTCTCTTCGGACTCTCAAGAATCTTTTCTCTTTTCTTTTCAAAAATTCCAATATCTTTAGAAGAAAGCTTATCTAAATCCTTAAAAAAATTATCATGAAACTTGACTTCCAATTCCTCTTCTTTTAAGATATTCATCATAATCTTCTTGTGTCTTTCCAATTACCCTACCTTCAACAACATCTTCCATCCTTTCTTCTACCATCTCATCCTGAAACACTTGTTCCACTTCTTCAATTAAAATCTCCGCTGTTCTTAATATCCTACCAAAATCTGTTTTACCTACATGTATCGTTTCCATTACTATAATATAGTATTCAAGTTTAAATAGTTTGCTGAAATTCCCAAAAACTCTAACCTGCAAACCTTATTATGGAATACATCCGAGAAGCAATCATCCAGAAGACGAAACCTAAAACTGCCTTATACCTGTTGAGAACATTAGGTAGATTGAATTACGGTAGAGGGAGTCTGACATTATTTTTTTGTAGAGTGTTTTCATACATTCTTAAATAATTATTTTGATTTTTTGAATGGGCAGACATCTAAAAGTTTATTTATGTCTATTTTAATTTTTTGATTATGTTTTTTATCAACTACTTTAATTAACCTTTCAATTTCAATATCTTTTTTTCTAAGATTTATTGGTTCGTATTCTTTAATTCCTACTGATAAAAAATAATCTTTAAATTTTGTTCCATCTCCATACAACTTTTTAGAAAATTCCACCCACATAGAAGGAATACTATAGGCATGAGAAGTTATTATTCCATGCAACGAACTAGAAATTGTTTTTTTACAGGAGCATATATCTTTAATGACTTTTTCAATCGGATCAAGTAAATTAATTATTAAAATATTTCCCCCCCTTGTATTTTTTTTCACAAAATTATAATCCATATAATGAGGAATAATTCCTAATTTATATTTTTTCTTTACATTTGGACGATAAAAAAGAGGTAGCAATAAAGCAGGGTCTCCATAAATTTTAGGACAAGTAAATCCTAAATCTAAAAGTCTTTTTCTTGATAAAGGTCCCCTCACAGCAAATATTTTTTTTGGTTTCTTTATTTTTTGGTTTCTTGATATAATACCACTTCCCCAAATAATAGAATTTTTATTTGCCATGGCAAGAATACTCCCAGTTACAAGATAATTATTTTTTAAGCAATATCTATTTACTAAGATAGAATCTTTTCCCGAAATTTTTTTTACGATATAGGGTGATATAATATCTCCAAAATTTCTATTACCCTCTCCAGACCACCAATAAACTCTAAGAGAATCCTTTGGTGTAAAAAATCCAAATTTTCTAAATAAATTTTTTATAATTTTCATTATATCAATTAATCCTCCTTAAAAAATTTAGAAATCCATAAACAAAACTAATAATCCCCTGCCCAACAACCCAAGCCATACCAATTCCTATTAATCCTCGTTCCATTAAAAAATAACTCAATACCAAAATTGTAAAAACACCTATAAATTAAGTTAGAATTATCTTCTTAATTTCTTTTCTTACCCTAAACACCATTCCAAAAACCCCATTAACCCCAACAAAAACCCCACTCACAGCCAAAATCTGCAAAAACCTAAAACCTTCCTTTGCATACTCTTTCCCAAAAGCCAACAAAATCCAATCCCCAAAAAACACCGTAACCAAAATAGCGGGAATCATAATCAACGAAATAATCTTAACAGCCTTCCAGACTAACGCATTTAGTTCTGCGTCAGATCTCAGTCCGCTTCGCTCTAAGCTCTTAGTTCTCAGTTCTTTCCCCCTCCCCACCGCAAAACTCCCTTCTGCAAAGAGTGACTGCGTGGTCGCCCCTGGAATGACAAATAACAAACCTGCAATCATCATCGCCATGTAATAGTACGCCGTCGTCTCGGGACTAATCATATTCGTTATCATGAGAGGCAAAACCATGAGAGGGAGACCCCCGATAAAACCCGCAATGTAATTCCCAAAGCTATATTTCCCCATCTTATGAACTATGGAATCGTAAAATGCAAAGTTTGGCTTATACTCAAACTTCCAAATTAAAATAATGAACAAAACTCCCAAGGCGATGGCTAGGGAAATCATCCATGAGCTGAAAATTCCGAAAGCTCCGAGGGAGATGAAGGCGAAAAGTCCGCCGATTTTTAGGATGCTGAAAATGAGGTTTTTGACTAGGATGAATTTTGTCTCTCTGAAGGCGATGAAAATACTGTCCATTAGGGTTCCCACGGAACTCACGACCGCAAATAAGATAAACGCAAAACTCAAGATTAAATTTTCCTGTATAAATAGTAATGCGGGGGAGAACTTTTCAATTCCTAGGAGGTAGATTGTCCCGATTATTATACTCGCTAGGGCTGTCAGGGTAAAGCAGGTGTTTATTTTTTTATTTTTATCTTTTGAACGGGGGAGGTATCGGATGAGACCGATGTTTAAACCTAGGACGGAAAGACCGACTATTAGTCCCATCGCGGAGATTATTGTTGTGGCTAAACCTATATCTGTAGTAGAATACATCCGAGAAGCTATCATCCAGAAGACGAAACCTAGGACGGTCATTATTCCTGTTGAAAACATTAGGTAGATTGAGTTACGGTAGAGGGAATCGGACATTATTTTTTTGAAGGGGAGTTTCATACATCTACTTCTAATTTAACATTTAAAAAATATACTATATCTCTTTCTCAACTCTTTATTTCGGGATAAAACTTTTTATACTTAATTCTTCTCATAAGATAATGGTTTACGCAGTTTTTACAACTGAAGGTTTTGAAAAAGAGGTGTCAAAATTTTCCCAATCATACAAAGAAAAAATACAAAAACTTTTTTTACAGCTTAAGGAAAACCCTTATGTCGGTGATGCTTTAAGATATAGGTTTTTTCGTGAAAAACGGATAAAAGAAAAAAGAGTTTATTATCTAATCTATGAAAATCTATCTGCGGTGCTGGTTGTCGCAATTAGCGGAAAGAAAACACAACAGGAAACAATTAATTATATAATTAGTTATTTATCTGAGTATAAAAAATATATGGAAAATTTATTTAGAGATTAAGCAACTCTTAAAACTCTGCCAGTCCTTACATCTTCTAAACTATTTTTGAATTGCCTGACTAAATCAATATCTATTTTCTCTATCTCTTTCAAAAGTTTTACCTGCTCAGTCATTCTTTCGTATCTTGCTTTAGGTATTTTTATCATTTCCATTATTATAATGTGGTATTTAAGTTTAAATAGTTTACGAAACTTACTGTATTTTTGTAGGGAGTTTTCATGGAAGGAAAAATGAGGGGAGGTTTTTAAGGGTGTTGATAAAATTTCAAAACGACTGCGAAGAATTTATATGCATTATCATTTAATTATAACTAAAGAAATATGACTCATATCCCTTTGGCTTAAGAGTTTTACTAACTGTTTCCTGCCAAAATACTAAAAATATTATCTAAATTTCTGCCCAAATGATTTACTAAATTATCTCTATCGAGGATTAAAATAAATAATCTTCCTGCCCAAATGGTAAAGTATTTAAACCGTTATATCTTAAAATAATCATGGCATCAATTGAAGAAAATAAGAAAGGGACAAATACCTACCTCTCATTTGTAAAGAAACTAACCTTTATGAACGAGCTGTTTCTTTACAAAAAACATATTGGGAGAAAGACGAAGGATATATCTAAGGAAGAATATATTTTGGATAATTTAAATGAAATAGTTGAATCGGAGTTTGAATTTAGAAAAAAATATTTAGACCAGATAAAGAACAAACTATCTCACAACGAAAATTTACCTGAAAAAATAGAAAAAAAGTCAATCGAGATAACCAATTTGCAAGAATGTAAAAATTATCCTCGAGCAATAATGTCTGATTTTTCAATTAAATTTATTTATAATTCAAATAATATCGAAGGTTCAAAATTGCCTGAAGAAGAAGTAAAAAAGATTGTGAAATTAGGAAAGACAGATTATAAAAATAAAAACGAGGCTAGAGAAGCTTTCAATTCAATTGATGCTTTTGATTATTTGGACGATTTTAATTTTAATCTTTCTTCTATCAAAAGACTCTATAATATCTTAACGAAAAACCTTGTGATGGAAAATGGGAATCCTTATCCTAAGGGCTTCAAAAAAATTAATATAATTATAAACAATTCTCAAACAACTCCTCCTGAAAAAGTTGAAAAAGAACTTCTGGAATTATTGAATTGGTATAAAGAAAATAAAAAGAAGATTCATCCCCTAATTTTGGCATTGGACTTTCATTTAAGATATGAGCAAATCCACCCATTTAGAGATGGCAATGGAAGAACTGGCAGAATGATTATGAATAAAATTTTAATGCAAAATAAGTATCCTCCAATAATTGTCTACAAAGAAAATAAATCTGCATATTTTAATTCAATGGCAAAAGCGAGCGAAGGTAGAAAGAAGAAATATTACCAGTTTATGCTAGGACAGGCAAATAAAAGTTATGATTATATTCTTGGACTCTTTAATAGATATTAATAATTTGCTATTTAACGTTTAACCTGTAACATCCCAATTACAAAATGTATGGGTCAACATCATTAACTTTACTTCTTCATCCACTTGTAAGATAAACTCCAAAACACACCAAAATAAATTAAAAAGAAAATCATTCCCATATAACTATGATAAAGACCGACAGCAAGAGTTCGGGAAATAAACGCTCCAACGACAAACAGCAAAAACACTCGAAAAATATTAACCATAAACGCTCCTAAAACTGCGGGAATAAAAAGTAGCATAGCTTTCCTTGGATTTAATTTCTCCCAATCCAAAATCACTGCAAACAAATAAAGAGCTGTAAAAATAAAAATAGAATAAATTCCCGAACACGCCTCGCCAATTTTTGCAGAAAACCCATTAAAATTAATCGTATAACTATCAATCAAAATAACGTTCCCAATAAATTCTAACAAATAAGCACTCACCCAAGTCACAGCCAAACTCAAATAAGGCCAGAGTTTCCAAACCTGATACATCAAAGAATAAACAACAATCCCAAAAATAAGGAAGTATCCCAATTCCTTCTTAAATTTCTTAAAAAAATCTCCAAGAAACTTCAACCCAAAAACTCCCAACCCTAAAAATACAAATATTAACAAAAATAATAAATGAACTAAAAATATACTAAGAATATCAGGCGAAAACATCCCGATATTTAATTCTAAAATATAAAACAAAACAGTAAAAACCAAAGATAAAATCAAAAACCAAATATTCTTCAGCCCATATTTACAATGCTTCAACTTCAACAACCTATCCCGATAAAGCAAGACAAATCCGAATATAGAAAATAACAAAACTTTCCCCATCCCACCGTATATAAAAAGTTTAAACCCATAAAGCAGAGACGAAGCAACTATCCTCTGCCCAATTACAAAAGAAATCAAAACAAACAATCCTAAAAAAATCCCAGTCCTAAAAATGAACTGTTTAAATCCTTTCTCCAATACCATGATAAAACCTCCCAAAAACAATATATAATCTTTACTAAATCCAATAACTCTTTTCAATAATAAATATATCCATTATCAGATGGATAGCAATTGCTATGAAGGAAATAGTATTTGAGATAAAAATTGTTTTGGCTTTCTTCTTATCAATAAACTCGAACCCTAAAAGCAAATATCCTATCAAGAAAACCAAACCACAAAGAATAATCCAAAACTCGAAGCTATCCATAATTGGAGAAAGCTTTCCATAAAGAGGATCTGCTAGAATCGTATAAAAATTAATGGTATTCGACATTAATCCAGGAATTCCAAATTTTATAGCGTCGGGAATGATTGTTCCAAACACGAAGGCAAAAGAATAAACTTTCTTCCGACTAATAAAGTAAATTATAACTGCTCCAATAAATGCAACAGTCAAATGAGTTAATATTCCTGGCATGACTTTAAAAAATAGGATTGCTATTTAAAACTAATCTTTTCTAACAACAAAGAAAATCCCTACGGCACTCAAGATTGTCAACATTCCAATGAAGAATCCGAATTCGGGAACGACATGTCCTTGTGAATCTATAATCTTTGCTCCGTCAATTCTTCCGTATCCGTAATAATCATCCTTTCCGGGAGCGCCTAAATCGATTGATGTGTCTATTAAAAGCTGTTTTACTTGTGCGGGACTTAACGAAGGATTTGCTTGTAATATCAAAGCGACCATTCCAGCAACGTGTGGTGCTGCCATACTTGTTCCAGACATATATGCATAGCCAGAAGGATATGTTGAAAGTATATGAACTCCTGGAGCCATAAAATCTAAAGCTTCCCCATAATTAGACCAGGAGGCTCTTACATCATTTTCATTAACAGCACCAACAGCGATTACAGAAGTTATGCAAGCAGGAGCAATAACTGCCGAATTAGAATTTCCAGCAGAGGCCACAACAACCACTCCTTGTTCAACAGCCCAGTTAGATTTATTTGTCAGAGGGTCTTCGTCACAGTATCCTGTATAAACTCCACCACCCAAACTCATACTTATTATATCTGCCCCATTATCAACAGCCCATTCTATCCCGGCTTCTATATCACTATCATAACAATATATAGGTCCGCAAACTTTTCCAACCATTATATCTGCCCCTGGTGAAACACCTGTAGCGTAATTACCATTAATCTCATAAACACCATTCCCAGTTATTATCCCCGAAACATGAGTGCCGTGACCCTCTGTATCTTTCCCATTTCCTACAACAAAATTTTTCGTTGCAATTACACTATCATTCAACTCTATATGCCTCTCATCGACTCCAGTATCTAAAATAGCCACAACCACTCCCGAACCGTCATATCCCCAGTTCCAAATAGCATCGGCATTTATCTGCAAATCAGCTTCTAAATCAAGAGGATAATATTTTCTATCTTCCCTAACATCTAACTTTCCAACAACTCCTAGCGGACACGATAACGCAGTCTTATCATTCAGCTCATGTATAATTTCACAACCCTTCGAAACAAAATTTTCCCGATCTCTCCAAAAAATAGTATCTGCTATAACTCTCACATTCCCTTCTCCTGTCTGCATTCCCGTAACCATTAGTTGGTTAGTTTGAGGAATCTTATTTAGTCCAACTTCTGGAATAACAATTACAGAACTTTCTCCTTCAACAGCGTTTATAATACTAAATAGAAAAACAAATACCATTGCTGATACAATTATTTTTTTCATTTTATTCTTTTCTCACCACAAAAAAGACTACTGTAGCACTTAAGATTGTTAACATCCCGACGAAGAACCCGAATTCTGGAACCACATGATAATTATCCTGCCTTTTATCAAAACTTGCTTTATACTCTCCACAATCATCATTTTCCACAGTGTAAGCCTTAAAACAAAAAGCCCCAGTTCCATCAACTGTATAAGAACCATTTGCAACTATTTCCTTAGGATCACAAGAAGCTTGTCCTGGTTGACCTGTAATATTCCAATCATAATCTCCTTCATCAAAATTCTCCCCCTTTATCCAAACATCTTCCCCAATATCATAATGATTTTCATTTTGAGGAGTATCACAACTTTCTCTTGTAGTCCATATTGAGCCAGAAGTTGCACTAACTACACTAAGCATAAAAACAAATATCAGCATTGACACAATTATTTTTTTCATAAAATCAGCAGGAATATGCCCTTTAAAAAGATTATTGTAGTAAGATAGTAATGCTAGAAGGGCACAAATAAAACAAAATTAGCAATCAATCCAAGAAGAAAACACAGAACGAGATTGTTCGTATATTTGTAAATAATTCCTGAAATCAAACCAAAAGATAAAAAATAAATGAACGGGAAAAGTCCAAAGGAAATATGTAAAAGTCCGTAAAAAAGTGCAGGCATAATAATTGAAAGGGAAGTTCCCAAGACAGGTTCACTGGTTTTTTGAACTAATCCTCTAAAGAATAATTCTTCAGACAATACCATCACAAAAATCAACAAAACAGAAAACTCAGTTATTCCTACCGAGAAAATTTTTCCTAAAAATCCTATTAAGGCTCCTATAACTATTACCAACGGCAAGACGGAATAGTTTCCTTTTATCGGAATTTTAATCTTAAACCAGTGAAGATAGTAAATGCTCAATGTCAAAAGAGTTGCATATCCGAGAAAAGCCTTCCATGGAAAAGAAAGTGTGATAAAAATTTGTAATATTTTAACAAGAGGCACAACAAATAGAATGCTCAAGAGTTTGTCAAAGGAATTTAAATCCTCTTTTTTAGATAAGATAACACAAACAGAAGCGAGGAATAGAATATATAAGATAAGCCCCATAGTTACATCTATTACCAAGAGAACCTCAGTAAGAACTACCAACAAAAGCATCAGTGACAGGATAAAAACTTTCATAAAAATACTCGATTACATTAATATATAAACTTTAGGGTAGTAACACTTACCACTTAGAAAGGATATTTGTAACGAAGACTGCTCCAAAAGCCACAAACAATGCAACGATAATTGGGAGAAATATTTTCTTAGTCTTTTCACTGCCTAACTCAAGGATTATCAAAAATATGATTAATAAGACACTTAAAGCTATTGGGGAAATTACTCCTGAAACTTCGTTGATTATCATAAAGATTGCAGAATATTGATGTTTTTAAGGTTGTTTAGTGATCGTGCAAAATTATGACTATATCTTAATATTGAATTCAAAGAACGAAATCAACCACGGCACAAGCCAGTTCCACATAACCGTTCCGACAAGAACTCCGAAACTGAAAGCTAAGGCAATCTTTCTCCATTCACTTAAATCTGTTAGGTGTTTCATTTTTTAGATTACTTGTGTGCAACTTGATTTCTCAATCCTGTTAGACTTTTTAAGCATTATTGGGATTGGATTGAATGGATTGGTTATTCTTTATACAAAAACATCAAAATCGGCATCAAGGTTTTGTCCCCTACAATTTTCTTCACAGCCTCGACCATTTCTTTCTCAGTTCTCCCGAATATCATCTCATAAGAAAACTTAGATCTCTTCTCCTTTAGTTGTTGAAACTCGTTCAAGAATTCTGTTTTTAGTTTAATCATATTCCAAGCTTGACTACTCTCGCTGTAGTGGACTTTTCCTTTTACATTGATTATTTTTCTTGGGACTAGTGGTTTGCTTTGCATTT
>JAGLIS010000044.1 GCA_023142835.1 Candidatus Pacearchaeota archaeon
TTTGGGATATTAATGCGATTCATACTGCTTATCCGGACTTTTTGTCAAACTCGTTGCGTGCTTCAATTTTCGCGGATAAGAATCCGTTTACATCAGAGATATTTTATCGGGTCGGATCTCCGCAAGAAAGGAGAAATGTAATTGAGGGGGGACCTTGTATAATTTTGGCGACATCGGGGATGCTTGTTGGAGGGGCTTCGGTAGAATATTTGAGAGAATTTGCGGATAGCTCTGTAAATGGGTTATGTCTATCTTGTTATCAACCTCCTGGAGGGTTGGGGCGACAACTTCAAGATGGAGCTAAGGAAGCAACATTTGATGTGAATGGGAGAAATACGGTCGTTCCGCTTAAATTAAAATTTCTTTCAATTGAAGGATTTTCTGGACATTCTTCGAGAAACGAGCTAATGGCATTTATTAGTCAAGTAAATCCAAAACCTCGAAAAGTTATCATTAATCATGGTGAACAATCTCGAGCTCTTGACTTAGCATCGAGTATTTACAAATCTAAAAGGATTGAGACGTCGGTTCCTAAGAATTTGGAGACTATTCGATTAAGGTAGTATGAATTTTCTTAGAAGGCGTTTAAAGAAACTTATTTAAACGAACAATAATTTAATAATTATAAGAGGTTATTATGAAAATTAAAGTTAAACATCTTTTGTTCTTTGCGATTTTATATCTTTTTTGGCATCTTATCTTTTCCCTGGTGTTGGGGATGATCCCGGGTTCAGAACTCAATAACATTTATTGGAATTCTCTTCGGTATAATTGTGGGATTTTTTATTGCTGATTTGTATTCGAGGTATCAAGGAATAAGGGAAAACGCTGGAACTGATTCGAGTTGTTTGAGTACTTTTTATTTTTTTGCGACGATTTTGACGAAGGAAACTAAAAATGAAAAATGGTTGGGAGATGTAAAAAAACGGATTCATAATTATATTATAAAATTCATGCCACTTCCTTGGGAAAGATATTCTGAGACTGAGAAAGAATTTTCTGATTTAGGTAAATCTCTTCAGGAATTAAAATATTCTGGAGAGAAGGCGAACGAGACTTATTCTAATATTTTAAATGTGTATAATCAGCATTCCGAAGCGAGGGAGAACTTGGTTATGTTTGGGAAGGATAAACTTTCTTGGGGAGAATGGTTGATTACTTTCTTTTTGGGAGGCTTACTATTAGCGTCATTATTTTATGTCAAGGATTCCTCGTTAGTCTCTGTGCTTTTTACAGGGGCGATTACTTCAGCTATTGTTATTCTATTTATTGTTCTTAGAGATTTGAATAATTTGAACTTTGGGGAAAATGAGGTATCAATAGAACCTTATGAAAGAGTTTTAGATGCGATTGGAAAACAGAGGTATTATCAAACTAAGAGAAGGGCTATGATTTAGGATAGATATTCTTTCGCGTTCACATTAAAATCAAAATTTCAATCCCTATTTAGATATGAAACTATCAACATTATAATAACAAATAAATAATCTACCCTATTCAAGAAAAAATCAAACCTATGTACAACATTACATAAAAAATTAATAAAAATTTAAGATAAAATTCCAAACATACATTTAAAATTAACTCTTACTTTCTGTCGTTAAAACAATCCTTACAGAAAACGTCTCTTCCTTCAGTTGGTTTGAATGGTACTTCGCATTCTTTCTTGCAACCAGAGCATATTGCCTTGTGCATTTCTCTAGGTTCGCTGTTGAAATTATTTCTTCCACCAAAGTTTCCTCTACTACTGTTTCTGTTGTTGTTATTGTTAAATCTTTTTCCTTCCATATTACTTTTACTCCTTTCAATCATTACTACATTAACAAATGTTTTTACCAGTTTAAAAAGTTATGTTATAGTTCTTATTTGTGCAATCTACAGACATATGCACTGCTTTTACAGTAAGTTTTATATAGGAAGTGAGTTTGGTTAGGTTATGGAATTTTGTCCTAAGTGTGGTACGTTATTGATGATGAAAAAGGCTAGGTTTGGTTGTCCTAGATGTAATTATTCTGCTAAGGAGAAGGTCGATATGGAGATAAAAGAAGAGATTAATGATAAAGTTGTTGTCGCCGTTGTGAATGAAAAGGAAGCTGATGTTTATCCTATTACGGATTATAACTGTAGAAAATGTAAACATAAGAAGGCTTATTTTTGGATTAGGCAGATGAGGGCGGGAGATGAACCTGAGTCGAAGTTTTATAAGTGTGTGAAGTGTAAGAATGTTGTTCGGGTGGACGATTAAGCTGGAAACCTAGGTTTCCTCGCTGTACCTTCCTCTAGATTGCGATGATTTAAAATTTATTTTTCATTTGGTTTTTATTGCACAAAAACCTTGCGTGAAAAATTAATTTGAAATATCGTATTTAATGCAAATTAAAATTTCTTAACGTCGCCGTCCATCGGAAATGGACACCTGCGACTAAAATTTTTATTTGCGGGGGAGGGGAAAGGGCTTGGGCAACATTAAGGTTTATGAGGTTGTTGAAGGTGATTTTGGTGGAGAAACCTGCAAGGTTTCGGAATCTTTAAATTCCGGTTAGTTTCGTCTGACCAACGGGAAGACCTAAAATTTAGTGCAATAAAAGAAATTCTTCTAAGGGTGTCTCCGTCAATTGTTAATAACTTCCTAGTAGTTACAATATGAGAAGATTTATAAATGATTTATAGTCCTTATTTATATTATGTCAAAAGGAATTGTATTATTTTCAGGTGGAAGAGATTCTACATTAGCTGCATATTTAGCAACTCAAAAAAATCCAGAAACCAATTGGGATTTAGTTACATATGATAATCATAATCTTATGGAAGGAAATAAATTAGGGGGACCTAAACAAATTGGAAATGAACTTTCTGATTCTGTTGCCAATATATCGGGACATGAAACAATTCCTTTTTTTCATTTATTTCGATCATTAGTTGTTTTAAGATCTGAATTGAATATACAACAATATGGTTTTAGTACAATGTGTCTGGATTGTAGAGGTGCAATGTATGTAAAATCGGTTTTATCAAGTGATGAAAAAGGATATACAAAATTAGCAGATGGTGCAAGAAAAAGTCAAAGATACACCGAGCAACTTCCAGGTTCTATTGAAGAATTTACAGGTTTTTTAGGAAATAATGGTATTGAACTTATTATTCCAGTATATAATATTAATAAAATGCAGGAAGTTTCTGAACACCTAAGAAATGCAGGATTTTCTGGTAAAAATTACGAGTTGCAATGTTTATGGAAAAGAAACATGGCTAAACTTCCAGATGAAGATATTATAAAAAGGTATGTTGGTGAAGAATTAGTCCCATTAATGTATGAAAGTGTTAACTTATTAAGAAAAAAAGGTACAAATCCTGAACTTGAAAATCTTGTCATTTCTAATAATATAAAAAGAAGAGAAAAGGCTACCCCCTTTAATTCTTAGAAAACTTAAATTTAATTGAAACTAACATGTATTAAGCCTACATTTCAACACAACCCTAATGTCTTGTGTCAAGATAATATTTTTGTAATTGTAAGATGTAAAAGTAAAGATTTTTTGTTAGTTCATTAATTGGCTTCTGTAAAAATTATTAGTTAGGTGTCGGGGTTCAATCCTGTAGTACTTTTGGTGAGGTAATCCCACAAGTTTTTAAAGTAAAATTATCAATTAGTTTTATGGCTTCGTAGCTCAGCCTGGTTAGAGCACTAGACTCTTA
>JAGLIS010000045.1 GCA_023142835.1 Candidatus Pacearchaeota archaeon
AGGTGTCGGGGGTTCAAATCCCCTCGAGGCCATTTATTTTCTTAGAAAATAAATTAAGAGGTTATTTTCACCACAGGGGTTTCCCACAGGGATGACTCGCTTTGCGACCCTCAAATTCCCTCGAGGCCATGTTTAACTGAGAAGGTCATGGAATTTCTTGAAAAGATTGAAATAGCTTAATAATTAACCTTTTTTATAAAAAAACTATAAAAGTTAATCATTTTTAACTAATTCTTCGTGGTAGATTATATGAAGTAAAAAGTTTCGTAAATCTTTATCGTTTCTTGTTCTTGACATCTTAGTTAATGACATATACTTTTCAAATGCACCTTTTTTCAAAATTAAAATTGGCAATTTAAATTTCATTAAAAACCAGTTTACAATCAAACGGGTAGTTCTACTGTTCCCATCAGAGAATGGATGAATATGTTGAAATTCATTATGGATAAATCCTAGTTTTTTTAATGCTTCTTCTCTTGATTTAATGGAATTAAATTTTTCGCAATAATTGAGCAAATTCGTTTGGATGAGTTTAGAAGTAGGTAATTAGATTTAGCACAGTGAATCTGATTATATTTCTAATTAATAGATAGTTTATCGATAAGGGAATGTGGCTTGTTTCAAATGTTTTGCAAAAAAATCTAAGTGATATGCGCCAGTTAATATTAGAACTTTGCCTTCTTTTATAGATATTCTCTTAATATTTTCAAGCATATTCTTTTGCCGAACACCCATTTTATTTTGATCAATTATCTCATCTATTGTCCAAATAGTCAATCTATTTTCAGAAGTTTTTTTATTGAAAAACTTCCAGTTATGTTTTCCATATTTCTGAAACCACTCTTTCTCAATTCTGTCTTCATCTTTCTGAGTAACTCCTTTCTTCCATAGATTCATATCAACATCAAATGCATCCACTTTTTTTTTATTTTTTATAGCCCAATTATATGCAAATACTATTTCCTTAGGGTATGATTTAATTTCGTCAGAATTTAGGTCTTTCTTTTCTATCTCCACAAGAACTTGGTCAGGATCTATCTCTTCTATAATCGATTTCAATTCGTCTTTATGCTTAGGAAATATATTGTGCATCGTCCCTATCACAATAATCTTTTTCATATAAGCTACATATTATCAATAGTTTTTAAAATGTTGTCCACTATCGAGAAGAGAACTAATAGTTAGACATCCTACTTCCCCCCCTTCTGGCATCTCTTCATATAATTTAATGTAGGTATTTTTACAACAGAGGTGACTCGCGACCCTCAAATCCCCTCTAGGCCATTTTAGAATTATTAAGCAACCAACTTTCTTATTGCTTCGATGTTGTCCGCTACATCAGTTCCTTTTTTTGTGAGTTTGATTATTTTGATTCGTCCTTTTTTTTCAAAGCTGACGAGTCCGAGTTCTTCTAGATTTTGGAGAATTTTTACGGCGTGGGAATATGTACAATCAACTTCTTTTGCGAGTTGAGAACCGTATTTAGCTCGTGAGACTTTTTTAAGAGCTATGAGCATTAGTGCTGGCTTTCTTCTGAAAAATAAGTCGAAATTGTCTCCCATGATATATATTTTCTGATGTATATATCGAAGTCATAAATAGCTTATAAGTCTTTCTCCGAAAATTCGTCCATGAACAGTAGATACAAAAATTTGACCGAGTGACATAAAATTTTAGAGTAGTGGCAGTTATTTTAAGATATTGTAAAAGTTGAGGTAACCTTTGGAAAAGAGTTCGGCTTCGTTTGCGAAAATTTCTAATTGTGTTTTTCCGTTTGTAATGGATTGTTTTAAGACTGTGGAAGGATTATTGGAATTTATTGCGTTAATTAAATCTTCTTTATTTATGTTGAATTGTAAATCAGCTTTTTGACTAAGTCCGTCGTAAGTTTCTATTTCGTTTCCGATTTCTGAGTAAAAGTTTTTATTTCCAATTTTAAAATTGATAATAGGTTTTTCAAAATTAATAGGATTTGAATGAAGCTTCCAAGCGGATAGTTCGTTTAATAGGTATGAGATAAATTCGGGAGTTATTTCTATTTGGTCGATTATTCCTTCTTGTTGGGAAGTGTTTGAAGATAGTGCAATCATGTTCCCTGTGGTGGTTGGGAGAGGGTTAGACAATTCCATTTTTTGTTTATTTAGTAAGGAAGAGCTTCCGAATGCTATGCAAAATATTACAAGGGCTGTTAGTGTAAGTAGTATAGTTGTTTTGGGAAATTTTGCTTTAGAAATTAATTTATCTGCATATTCAAGTTTGTATCCCCGTTTCTGAAACCCTGTGAGAATTTCTGCTCGAGATTTTTTCGCTTGGAATGAATTTCGGATTCTTTTTATCAGCTCTTTTTCTTCCATTAAAATTTTTGTATGAATAGGTTTAAATATATTATTGCTTGTTTCTACTGATGATACATAAATTTTTGGAGGTGTTAGGTTTTAGATTGTTAAGCTGGCGCTATCGCTTGCTTACTCAAAAATCTAATGATTTTTTCGGATGATAGATATTAAGTTGATTAGAGAAAATGTTGAGTTAGTGAAAGATAATATTCTAAGGAAATTTCAGGACGAGAAGTTGGCTATTGTTGATAAGATTGTTAAGCTGGATGTTATGTGGAGGAAAGAAAAAAAGAAGGTTGATGATTTGAGGTCTGAGCGAAATAAGGTTTCTGAAGATATTAATCGATTGATGAAAGAAGGAAATAAAGGGGAAGCAAAGAGTTTGATTGTGAAGGCAAAAGAGATTCCGGAGAAGATTGATAAGATTGGAAGAAAGGTTGAAAAGATGGGTGATGAAATTAAGGGGTTGATGATGAAGATTCCCAATATAATTGAGGGGTCAGTTCCTAAGGGAAAGGATGATAAGGAGAATGTTGAAATTGAAGTTTTAGGCAAACCAAGTGTTCCGAGTTATGAAATTTTTAATCATGTTGAGTTGATGGAGAAAATGGGGCTTCTTGATTTGGATAGTGCGAGAAAGACTTCAGGTACGGGATTTTATTATTTGAAAGGTAATCTTGCGAGATTGCATTCGGCGGTTCTTTTGTTTGCGAAGGATTTTATGATTGAAAAAGGATTTGAATATATTATTCCTCCATTTATGATTCGGAGTGATGTTGTCGAGGGAGTTATGAGTTCTGAGGAAATGAATAGCATGATGTATAAGATTGAAGGGGAAGATTTGTATTTAATTGGGACGAGTGAACATTCGGTGATTGGAATGTTTAAGGATAGAACTTTAAGGAAGGGTGAGGTTCCTCAGATGTTGACCAGTTATTCTCCGTGTTTTAGAAAGGAAAGGGGGGCGCATGGGATTGAGGAAAAAGGGCTTTATCGTGTGCATCAGTTTGAGAAGCAAGAGATGGTTGTTATTTGCGAACCAGAAGAATCTTCGAAATGGTATGATAAGATGTTAGATTTTAATGTTGAGTTTTTTAAAATTCTTGAAGTTCCTGTTAGGAAATTGGAATGCTGTTCTGGAGACTTGGGGGATTTAAAGTCTAAGTCTTGTGATATCGAAGCGTGGTCTCCTCGACAGAAAAAGTATTTTGAGGTAGGTAGTTGTTCTAATTTAACTGATGCACAGGCTCGGAGATTGGGGATTAGGATTAATGGCGGGAAGGGAAATTATTTTGCGCATACGTTGAATAATACTGTTGTTGCGTCTCCGCGGGTGTTGATTGCATTGATTGAGAATAATCAGAATAAAGATGGTTCGATTAATATTCCTAAGGTGCTTCAACCATATATTGGTGGGAAGAAAAAGATTGAGATGAAGAATTGATTAGACTGGAACAGCTACTCCAGAAACATTATATATTGCTAGATGATTGTCTTCGTTATCTAAGATTAAATTGTTGATTGCTGGAACGGTATATTTTTGAGGGTTGTCTGATGAAAAGTAAATGTAATCTACAACAGATTTATACTGGACTGAAATTCCTTGGTCGATTAATTTTTGAGGATTGACTAATGACTCGATTCCGTTTTGATCTGCGGTTAAATTTCCCTGTAATCTGTTGAGAAAACTTGGGGCTGATGTTGATGCTTTGTAGTAAGAGTTTTCGAAATGGGATGTAAGGTTTGTATAATCTGCCCCATCTACAAATGTAAGATAGGGTGTCTGATTTATTTTGTTGGTGACCTTACCTAATGTGTTTGTGGAATAAAGAGGGTCTTCAAAATCTTTTATTGGGATATAGGACTCTATCGATGCTGATCGGTTCCAGCTAACTAGACCACCTTTGTCTTCGATGATGAGTGTGATGTTTAAAATAATTTTTAGATTCCAAGGGTCTTCTTGTACTAAGGATATTTTGGGATCTAATAGTTCTACATTGGCATTAATCTTGTTGGCGTTTCTTGTTAAGAAATTTTGCATTGCGGTGAATGTTGCATCTTCCATTAAATCTTGTTGAACCCCCTCGAGAGTGCCATTAAAGAAAATTTCATTTAATGAAGAGTTCACATCAGTTATGTAGGAACCAGTATCTAAGATTCTTTTGTTGAATAAAAATACTGAACGATAACCTGAGATAAATAATTGTCGGGGCAGGTCTTGTTCGACGGAAGCGACAAAGTTATTGAGGGTGTTTATCCGTTTGTTTATCGCGGAGCGATCTTGGATTAGATAACAAGCACTATATGAAACCGCGAATAATGACAAAAGACTTATCGTTATTATTGTAAAAATCATTCCTTTTTTTCCTAATGCCATTTTCTAACTTGTACCTCCGTTGAAAAAAGAAATGGGACTCCTTCTAAATTTGATGTGCTGATTTGCAGGTCGTCCTCTGAAAGATCTACATCCAATTTGCCGTCGGAATCAAAATCCAATAGCTTGAAAATGTTATAAACTGCGATTTGCACAGCGTCGGTTGCTCCCTCGCATTCAGAATAAATTCCACAGTATCTCCCTCCGGTGCTTGAGTCTCCGTAATTGCAATTTGTAGAGCCTTGGTAATTCTCTGGAATTAAAACTGTTAAATTATATTCATTAAATTGAACGCTCCAGTTGCATCCGTCGGCAGTGGCTGAAACCGAAGTATATGACGCCAACTCTTTTGATATTGTGTAAATAATTTTGTTGCTGATTGATCCGGTGCTGGTGTTTGACGAAGAGAGTCCCGTGTTTAATTCTAATATATTATTGTTTTGAATTAGTGATAGGGGTAGATTGATTGAGTAGGGATCTCCAAGTTTTAGAAAATCGATTTCGTAACTACTTAAATTGAAAATATTATTGCTATTTATATCGACGTTGCTCGTCCATTTGGGTCCTGAATAAGATAGGACATTTGCTTCTAAAGGTGTGGAGTTTGCCGGTATGTCGAAGGTTCCGCCGTCGGATGTTGAAAATAGTTTTTCGATTGTTGTTATAAGACCTACTGGAGGAATTTCTTTTACGTAGTCGAATTCAATATAAGAATCTGAGTAAAGTTGTGAAAAGAAATCTCCGGTAACTTCTATAGTCTGTTCGTAATATGAAGTTTCTATTAACTCTGTTGCGATTTTTTCGTAGATGTCGGCTAGATTATCAACGGCACTATAGAAACTTCCGTTGCCACAGGAAGCCATGCTTGTAAGGGTCTGTACATTCGCATCGTCGCCAAATCCAATTGTATAAATTTTTATTCCGTGGTCGTTGTAGGCATCGCATGCAGATTGGATGGCGTCTTGATTTGCGTTTCCTGTTCCTTGTTCGGAGCACTGCACATTAGCATCTCCATCACTCATTAGAACAATGGATTGAAATTTGTCCGTAGTTGAGTCTGCGAGTATTCCTGCGACCGCCTTATTCACTCCGCAACAAATACAAGTTAGTCCTCCTGCATTCCATGAGCTGACTTCAGATTTTAAAGAAACATTATCTTCTGAAAGTGGGTGGTAATCGGAATCCAGTGCATCGCTTGAGTAAGCTGATAACCCTACTCGATTATCAGTAGTATTGAGAATCATATCGATAAATAAATCGTTTGCGTCTTTTGCATCCTGAATTTTATTTTCTAATGTGCCTCCGCAACTCGCACATCCAGCTTCAGTACTACAGTCATTAAACCAACAACACCACCAAGGACTTGCTCCACTACAACCTGGAGACATGCTTCCAGAAATATCCGTTACGGAAAAAACATCTACATCTCGACTGTTGTTCGCAACATAGTCTGCGTCCTCCATCCCCAACCTTAATGGAATCGTTTTTCTACTTAACTCTGTGTAGTTGAGAAGTAAAGCAAGTGTTGAATTTGATAAGGTGATTACGCTTCCGTCGGAAGAACCATTGAAAATTTGTGTGCCTCCAAGAGTTAGAAAGGTATCTGCTGAATTATTAAAATGGAGGGAGATAGTTAAGCCAGTTAAGTTTCCGGGAATATAGAATCCGTCGTAAAGATTAATGATTCCAGATATTCCGGGGAAATAATATCTAGATGGTTGCTCATAAGTTACGTCGCTGTTATATGTAATTTTGATGAATCCTCCAGTGATATGTAAATTATCACCTTTTATTTCCAGGAGATTTTCTCCAGAGATAAAGTTAGTTGTGTTGAGGAGGTAGCTGACCGGGGTAAAATCGTCGATGGATTTGGAAAAGTTTCCCGAGTTTATTCCATTAATGTAAACTTCAAAGTCATTATTTATAACTAGTTCTATTTTTGCAGAACTTATGTTTCCATAATAATTAACTAGTGTACTGATGTTTCCTTCTCCGACATAACCTCCAAAATAAATGTAATCTGTTCTAACGTTGCTTGAAAGAAATGCCCTCGCTGAAAATCCTGTAACTCCCTCCCCTCCACCGATTCCACTTATAACTTGTCGTTCGGTAAAAACATTTTCTGCGGTTTCAAACGGCGTTATATTTTTTGATGCGAGAAGTTCGCTGCCATACCATATTCCTATATTTTCATTGGGATTTATAGAGGATAAAACTTCTTCGCTTAATCTTTCTGCGATTGTTATGTTAGTTATATAAAACTCGCCTATTTGGTTTATGACAGATTTATCTATGTTGACGATGTAGCCTTGTTCTATTAGTTGTCTTGAATAATTATTGTCCATTTCTCCAATTTTTAACGAGCCTAAAGATTGTAGAATATCTGCGGAAACAGAGGAATCTTGTTGTGACTGGTTTAGTATTGGCAGGGCTATCATCACAGTTATTACTATGATTATTAACGCAACCAGTGCATCTATTGTAAAAAATTGAGCTTTTGTTTTCATTCTTCCCATATATAAATATAAAACGGAGTCATTTTATTTTGATAAATTGTAAATCTAGTCACTTTGATAAGATTTTTCGCGACGACATTATCTTTTGTAGTCCCTGGTTTTCCGATACCTTCAACTTCTATAGAATTGATTGTCATATTTTGGTCTAGGAAAAAATAATATTCATACTGTGTGTTTAGTATATTTTTTGTGAGTGTATAATTGTTTTCAACGTAAATCATTTCATAAAGTCTTTCTAATTTTGTTTCATTAATTTTATCGTCGCTGCTAATCCCTAAAGTGATTACATTGCTTGAATTCCAATCCAAAGGATAACCAGGAGACATTAAGTTATCTGCAATAATTTTTCCGTCGTAAAAGAGGAATTCAAAATTATCCTGAGCTTCGCCTGGTTGATTTAATGAATAGGTAAAGAAGATCATAAGTCCGATTAAGAAAAGCACCATTCCAGCTAGGATATCCAAGCCCCATATTTGTGCTCTTTTTTCAGTTCTCATGCGTTAAGATAGATTACTCCATTTATTTTTTCAATTGTGTTGGTTGTTATGTTGATATCCCCGACGACGTCGGCTATAGGAATAGTTAATGCGTGACGACCATTTATTGTTTTTACGTAGACAACTCCAAAATCTATATTAATTTCATATTCTAGATTTCCTGCCTTTTGAGGAAGTTCAAATTCTCGGGAGTACCCCTCTCCAGATTGCAGTGCCAGATTGATTTCATTCTGGACGATTAATGCAATCTCTTTTACTAAAATATTCTCCTGTTGATATGTTCCGTCTTTCATATTTTCTTGGATTATTAGGAAAAATGTTGAGGCAAAAAATAGCAATACTCCAAGGATAATGATAAACTCGATGCTTACTTGAGCTTTTTTGTACTCCATTTTAAGTTTGGGATATTACTGCGTGAGTTGAATTGGCAACAATAATTAAATTTTTTATACCCGAACTTGAAGAAAGATTTGTCGTAGGGTTCTCGGCTATGGGAACATTACTTGAGAAAGAAATTTTGTTTTGTCCAGTCGTCAAGTAGTAGGTAATTACGACGGCGTTGTCAATTATTTCTATATCCTGAATGCCGTCGGGAAGACGTGCCGAGATAGTTGCTTTTGATGGCTCTCCTGCATAAAACACAGTTTCAGAGGTTGATATAATTTTATTTGCGAAACTATCTATCTGACTTGATTTTATCCTATCATTTATTGTACCGCTGTAAAAATATCCTATGCCTAAAATTCCTATTATAACAAACGTTAGAAAACTTATCAAGATTAAGAACTCCATACTTGACTGTGCCTTTTTGCTTTTAAATGATACCATCTCTTGCTCATTAGTTAGAAGATTGGATTAATAAAAGTTCTGTTAGTTTCATTAAACAATATCTTTATAAGATTGAGAGTTTATTAGATAAAGGTATTAATTATTAAAATGGTAAAAGAAGTGAATGTAGTTTTGATGGGTTTTTTGATGACCTTGTTTTTAGTTATATCTAATGGGATGTATTTATTTTATTATGTTGAAAATCCTGTAAATATTATCTCAGGGAATTCAATTAAGGAAACGATAACAGGGTTTTATGAGGCGAGTTCCGTGAATCATAGAGTATTTATTCTATTCCAGTTTTTCTTACTTTTTGTAATTGTTATTTCTTTTTTTATAATGATTCGAAAGTTTAAATCGAAACGAAGATTATCTAAACTTGGTTTTATAAAAAAGAGTCATACAAAATCTATGACTGATCTTGATACATTATATGAGATATTGAAACGTAAAAAAGAGGTAGATATAGAAGATATTGGGAAGGTGTTTAAAGTTAATCCAG
>JAGLIS010000046.1 GCA_023142835.1 Candidatus Pacearchaeota archaeon
GCACGCGGCTCGAACCCGCGGCCTTTCGGGGCATCCCCGTTCGATTCGGGGTACGAGCGTAACTCGTAGAACGAATCGAAGTTCGATTCCGAGCAATTCGCTTCGACCAAAACAAAAGTTCAGAATCTTTTTGGGAGATGCAAATTGTAAGTCCGGGTACGAGCGTTCCAAGATAATAAACAAAGCCCACATCGCATAGTCCCTTCGGTCTCGCTTACGCGAATGCGATGATGTTCAAAGACTGAAGGAAAGGCCCACATCGCATAATGGTATTGCACTGGTCTTGAAAACCAGACCTTTCGGGGTATCCAGGTTCGATTCCTGGTGTGGGCGTGCCCATATCGCGTAATGGTATCGCAGCGGTCTCGAACACCGCGTCCTCCGGGACATCCCCGTTCGATTCGGGGTATGGGCGTTAATACGAATTGAACGTTCGATTTGAGCAATTCGCTTCGAAAAGAACAAATAGATAAAATATTTCTTTGAGATGCAAATTGCGAACAGGGGTATGGGCGTTAATACGAATTGAACGTTTTTACAAATAAAACCTCAATCTAAAAATTTATAAACTATAGTGTGCTATAACTAACTATAATGGCTATCACAACAATACAAATTGATACAAGTTTGAAAGACAAACTAGAAAAATTAAAAATTCATCACAGAGAAACTTACAACGAGCTTTTACTTAGATTAATTTCCACAAACTCTCCTCAAAATGTAGATAGAGAAAGTTTAATCGAAACGATTGAAGTTTTATCAGATCCTGAGATGATGCAAGGAATTGCACAGGGGATAAAAGATATTAGAGAAGGAAACTCATTTACCTTAGAAGAAATAAAAAAAGAAATCGGAATAAAATAGATGTACCAATTACTCTTCTCAAAGGAGGTCGCAGATTTTATAAAAAAATTAGACAACTCAACTAAAACTCCAATTCTTAAAAAACTAGAAAAATTAAAAAATCAACCAGATTTAGGAAAGCCGATGACTGGACAACTAACGGGACTTCGAAGTTTGAGAATTGGAGACTATAGAGCAATCTATTCTATCGAGCATGAGAAATTATCTATTTTAGTAATTAAAGTAGGACATCGGAAAAATGTTTATTGAAAGATATTAATAAATTTTACAAACATTCTAAGATCACTTGATAAATAACATAGCCTTTTCATTACACATATACCCACTTCTAGCTTCATCACACCAAGCAGAACGAAATCTAGTTCCAGATAACCCAAAATTCATAAAATAACAACAATCTCTCATAAAGTAAATATTATCTCTAGAAGTATATCCCCCACGACATTGCATGCTATTTTCAGTATTCCCTCCTTTTATCGGAATCGGCATAGAACAATTACTTAGAGAATTAGCATAAGTTACTAAATATTCATTGTTCATCGGTGTCTTGTAAACATATTCTCCCCATTCAAAATTACCTGAATTAATTCCCCACATAATTTCCTCAAAATCAATAATCCTCACACCCACACCTAAAGAATAACATTCACTAAGATTATCCAATGACCCAGTTATATAATTCCAACCAAAACTCGAATCACAAACCATTCCAGTCCTTGCAATCAAAGTCCACCCTCCACCGTCGGTAGTCATATCACAATAAACTGAAACCACCTCTTCTCCAATAAGAATATCGTAAAACCCATCACCTGTAGACTTTCCAGCATCAAGAATCTTTAAACACGACTTCCTAATAATTTCATAATCCTCTCCCAACTCATAAATAATACTTGCAACATCAATAATAACACCCTCGACAATATCAATTTTCGAAGTCACGGACCCTTCTTTCTCCATATTACCGACGACAAAAATTGGTACGACACTTACCGAATTTGGCTTGCCGTATTCACTTAAATTAAAAGTATAAACCTTAGTTAATCCAGAATCTGGTGCTGGAACTAAACTACTAAAACTCGAACCATTAAAAGAAAAAGTAATCCTAATCCTCTCCATGACCCTATCATCAACATCTCGTTTAACCTGCACCATCGCGAGTTTCTTGTCAATATCATAGGAAGTATAACCTCCAGAAGTCACGATGCTGACTCTCCCTTCCAATTCAGAAAATTCTAAGTTCTGTTGAACCATCGGAATAATTGCAGTCCAAACAATCGTCACACTGGCGACGGTGATTAAAATTATCAAAACAGTTGCGACGATGGCGGAGATTCCTCTTTTGTTCATAAAATTAGGGGGTAAAAAATTTATTTAAATGTTTGTTCTAAGGAATTAAAAAAAAGAAAAAAATTATTTTAATTAAAATTAATCTTACTAACCAAATCCATCGGAGATACCATCACCTGAATTAGGCGCACAAGCAATTTTATATAATCAAGAATATATCCACAAACATCATCCATATAATTTCCATATACAAAATCAAATATTACTGACTAAAGCACAAAACATTATAGAATAAATTAGAAACTCTCGTCTAAATTTTTTCCTCGACTTTGTGTAAGATATAACTCATTTTTTAAACTAAAAAGATTATTATAAGTGTTCTTCAGTTCATTACCTATTTTTCCATTTCTACGAGAACTCCTCTTAGATCTAGAATACTTTATAGAAGATTGTACATTATTCCCCTTAAAAGAATTATAAGTTTCCTGTTTTTCTACTATACTCTTACTATACTCTTCACCATTTCCTAATCCTTTAGGAGTATTGTAGTTATCCTTTATATTTCCAAGAGTATCACTATTAAAACTCATTATATGACTTGAACCATTTCCGATTTCCATTCTACAAACAAAAAAATATGGTTTATAAATGTTTCTATTTTTGGTTCTGTCCGTTTTCTGACTAATATTTCCTAACGCTGTTAATTAAAATTAATTAATTTATCAGTTAGGACAACAATTAAGATAACACTAAAGATGAGATAAATAAATATTAACATTCACACAAAACAAATTAAAAATATATATCTAAATTTTTTCCTAAATCATTGCTATTATCGAAATTATTCAAACCATCATTATTACAATAGTTTATTATTTCATTTTACATCCAATACTATCTTTATGACCATAACAATGAACCCTATAATACTTATGTGGATAATCTTTGGGTTCTGGAATGGGGATAGCCTTACAATAATGGCCAGCACCATCAACATAGATATGCTCACATCTTTTTTCTAGAGGAATTTTTAACGAATCTTTTATATTTCCCATCAAATAATTATTTCAAAAAGCCACATCTAAAAAGACCTCATCATCCCCAAAAGCCAAGCCACAACGACCTCGCTTCCGAACAACAGCAAAGCCAACTAAGACCTCACCATTCAATAGTCAGCTACCAGCCCTAGGCTGTCAGCTTCCCTATCCGAACAACGAAGCCAAACCTTCAGCCGCTTCAGCCTTTGGTTCTTCTTTCTTTTCTTCTTTTGGTGCTTCTGTTGCTTCTGCATTCCCAGCTGCCGGAGTCGCTGCGATAGATGCATTTGCAAGCTTGTCCGCGATATCAACGCCATTCAAAGACGTAACCATTACCTTAACCTTAGCCTCGTCGACTTCAGCCCCAGTAGCGGATACAACCTTAGTCAAGTTCTCTTCATTGATGTCCTTTCCCAGCTTGTGCAACAAAAGTGCCGCATAT